>NZ_JBFUMD010000076.1:0-10783 GCF_054049555.1 Nocardioides sp. P5_C9_2 | reverse complement strand
CCCCTGTCCGGTGGCGGGGAGGGGGCCAAACGTCACGGACTACCCCGGCCTACGCGGGAAGCGGCGCCGGCTCGGCCGGCAGCCACAGCGTCAGCCGGGTGCCGCCGCCGGGGGCGTCGGCCACGGCCACCCGGCCCCCGTGACGGTCCACGACCTGGCGCACGATCGCCAGCCCGAGCCCGGAGCCGGGCATCGAYCGCGACTCGTCGGCACGCCAGAAGCGCTCGAACACGTGCGGCTGGTCCTCGACCGGGATCCCGGGGCCCTGGTCGTCGATCGTGAGCACGCCCGACTCGAGTCGCACCCTGATGGTGCCGCCCGGGGGGCTCCACTTGGCGGCGTTGTCGAGCAGGTTGAGGATCGCCCGCTCGAGCCCGTTCGCGTCGCCGGTGACCCGCCAGTGGTCGAGGTGCACGTCGAAGGCGACGCCGGGCGCGCGGCGGCGTACCCGGGCCAGCGCCCGCTCGGTCACCTCGGCGAGGTCGACGGGCTCGATGGTCGCGACGGGCTGGTCCTCACGGGCGAGGACGACGAGGTCGCCGACCAGGGTGGTCAGCTCCTCGATCTGGGCGCGCACGTCGTCCAGCAGCTCGCGGCGGGCGTCCTCGGGGAGGGCGCTGTCGGCGTCGGCGTCGGCCTGGGCAAGCAGCTCGAGGTTGGTGCGCAGCGAGGTGAGCGGGGTCCGCAGCTCGTGGCCGGCGTCGGCGACGAGGCGGCGCTGCCGGTCCCGCGAGGCGGCCAGCGACGTCAGCATCTGGTTGAAGGCGCCGGCCAGCCGCGCGATCTCGTCGTCCCCCTCGACGGCCAGCGGGGCGAGGTCCTCGGTCACGGCGATCCGCTCCACCGAGCGGGTGAGGCGGCGCACGGGACGCAGTCCGCTGGCGGCCACCGCCCACCCGGCCAGGGCGGCGGCGAGCACGCCGAGGCCCCCGGCCACCAGCATCACGGTCCCGAGCTTGGCCAGCGTCCGCGCCTGGGACGACAGCGGCTGGGCGAGCACCAGCGCGGAGCCGTTGCCGGCCGGGACCGTGGCGACGCGGTACTCCACGTTGCCGGCCGCCACGATCGTGCGCACCGAGTCCGGAGCGCGACCGGCGGCGACGTCGAGCTCCGGGCGGCCCAGCGTGATCTCGGGCCCGTCGTCGGCCGTGAGGACCCCGCGGTCGGAGGTGATGAAGATGATGCGCACGTCGGCGGCACCGAGCATCCACGAGGGGTACTGGCGCCGCGTCATCTCCGACAGGGCGGTGTACTTGGCGGCCTTCTCGGCCCGGTCGACCAGCGACTCGTCGAGGCTGCTCTGCAGCTGCATCCGCATCACCATGAAGGCGCCCAGCGACATCGCCGCGATCGAGACGGCGACGGCGAGCGTGGTGAGCACGGCGACGCGCGACGCCAGCGAGCGGCGGTAGTGCCAGCGCTTGTCGTCCCARCCGTCGAGGCTGYTCATGCTTCCTTGAGCACGTAGCCCACTCCGCGCACGGTCTGGATCAGGCGGGGCTCACCCTCGGCCTCGGTCTTGCGGCGCAGGTAGCCGACGTACACCTCCAGCGAGTTGGCGCTGGTCGGGAAGTCGTAGCCCCACACCTCCTCGAGGATGAAGGAGCGCTCCAGGACCCGTCGGGGGCGCCTCAGGAACATCTCGAGCAAGGTGAACTCGGTACGGGTCAGCTCGATGGCCCGACTCCCGCGGCGTACGTCGCGGGACCCGACCTCCATGCTCAAGTCGGCGAAGGACAGCGTCTCCTCTGCGGCGTCGTCGACCGGTACGACGCGGCGCAGCAGGGCGCGCAGCCGCGCCAGCAGCTCCTGCAGGGCGAAGGGCTTGGTGAGGTAGTCGTCGGCCCCGGCGTCCAGCCCCTCGACCCGATCGCCGACGGCGTCGCGGGCGGTCAGCACCAGCACGGGTACGTCGTGGCCGGCGGCGCGGAGCGCGCGTGTCGTCTCGATCCCGTCGAGGCGCGGCATCATCACGTCCATCACCACCACGTCGGGGTGGCTGGACCCGAGCACGGCGAGCGCCTCGGCCCCGTCGGCGGCGAGCGCGACGTCGTACCCGTTGAACTCCAGCGAGCGGCGCAGGGAGTCGCGCACGGCCCGGTCGTCGTCGACGACCAGCACGCGGGGCTTGGGTGTGTCCGGCACGGTCCTACCTTGCCAGTCGAGCCTGAGGCTGCGCTGAGACCGACCCGGAGTCAGGCAGGAGGGCGTGGTCCCCGCGGGCGACGAGATGGTCGGAACGTCGGACACCACCGCTCCTCTCCGGTGATGATGTCCAGCATTCTGCAGTCGGGGAACCAGATCAGGCGGGGGGCGACATGGCCGTACGGCCTGAGGACCTGGTGAGGTTCGGCGACCGGTACCTCTTCCCCGACAACGAGCGGTACGAGGAGCAGGTCGTCTCGCTGACGCGGACGCAGGGTCCGACGTTGGACATGCCGTTCGGCGCGGTGGCGATCGCCGATCCCTGGTGGCCCGACGTCGCACCCAGGTCCCCGCTGATCGCCCTGGGGAAGGGCTCACACCCGACCACCCTGACCACGATCGCGCGGACCCGGTCGACGCGGGCGCACAGCGACACGGTCCCCGTGGCCGCCTCGATCGGAGCCCTCGACAGGGTCGCCCTGTGGCGACCGATGGTCCAGGACGAGACGCACTTCCACCTCGACGTCGACTCCTCGCTCGGAGCCTTCTACGACATCACCGACGCCGCGGGACTGCAGCCGCTCTTCGAGGACACCCACGAGATGAAGGACGTCCACGACCGCGTCCGCGCCGAGGGAGTGGTCACGATGGAGGTGACCGGACGGGACGTCGCCGTGGTCTTCGGTCTCCCCGACGGTCCCGGTCTGTACCCGGTCCACGCGGGTTTCGACCGTGACGGGAAAGCCGTGGCGGTGCTGGTGGACATGCTCCTGATGGCCGCGGCCACCCGACAGGAAGACACAGGTGAGCCGGGATGACCGACGACAACCTCGCGTGGTTCGAGGACATGGTGCGAGCCACCCAGCAGGCCGCGGGCCTGCCCGCGGGCTGGGGCACGACGCCGACCCCGCTCGGCCCCGACGCCGACCTCGAGGACGGGCCACGCCCCTCGCGGCTGCGAGCTGGGATGAGCACTGCCGAGCTGCTCCCGTACGGCGACGTCGTGCACACGCCCGACGGTCAGGACCTGATGGTGGAGCGCCTCGTGTGCGCGCCGATCCGGACGCCCGGCGGCGGTGTCGAGATCTGCGACCCGACCTCGGCGGAGTGGCAGGGTCCACCGCTCGGTCTCGACCTGCGCGGGTCCGAGCAGCCGGTCGAGGTCGCCGCCCTGCGCCGCGCGACACCTCGCGGGGACATCCTGCAAGGGGCGGTGGCCGTCGTCGGCGACGTCTCGGCGGTGACGTCGTGGGTCGAATTTCCCGTGCCGGGGACCCGCGTCCTGATCGACAAGGGGTGTGGTGCCTTCATGGCCCGCGACCACGTGGCTGCGGTCGCTGACCGGGCTGAGGCCCTCCTGCCCGTGGTCGGCGCGGTCGGGCTGACCCCGGTGGAGGTCGACGGGGTCGTGGTCGGTGCGCTGTTCGACAGTGGCGACGGGCCCGGCGGCTACGAGGTGATGCTCGGTCGGGGCCGGTCGGCGCTGCCCCTGGCGCTGCTGGTGGACCTGAGGGTGCTCCCGCGATGAGTGGGCACAGGTGCTGACCCCACGACCGTTCCTCCGTCCCGAGATCGAGCTGCAGGGGGCGATGCTCGACGTGGGCGGCGAGTGGATGGCCGACCCCGATGCCGACCCGGCCGAGGTGGTGCGCGAGGTGCGCGACCGGGGCGTTCGCGCTCTGTCGGTCCCGGGGCCCGACATCGGGTTCGTCCGCGAGCTCCCGGACCTCGAGTTCCTCCGGGTGGGGGACTGTCGCGACGTCTCCCCGGCGCTCGGGCTGTCGAGGCTGAGGTCCTTCTCGGCCGTGAGCTGGCGCGGTCGGGTCGACGGTGACGCCTGGCCGAGGCTCCGTTGGTTCGGTGCCGGCGAGGTGCCCAGGGACGGTGGCGGGCTCGAGAGCGTCCTGGGACACGATGCTGTGCGCAGTCTCTGGCTGGGCCGCTTCCGCGGCACGGACCTCTCCGCCGTCACCGCGCCCCGCCTCCGGGAGCTGCACTTGGGGCCGGCGTCCGCGCTGGAGTCTCTTGCCGGCCTCGAGCAGCACGCGGACCGCCTGGAGGTGCTGGACCTCCACTCGACGCCCTCGTTGACCTCCGTGGCCGTCCTGGCACAGATGCGACGACTCGCCGTGCTCGGCGTCGGTGGGGCCAGGCACGTGACGACGCTGGACGAGGTCGCTCAGGCGCCCTCCCTCAGGTTCCTGAGGATCGACGAGCTGAAGGGCGTCGAGTCCCTGGCGCCGCTGGCGGGGCACGCGAGCCTGGAGTTCGTCGTCCTCGGCAGGGTGCGGGACAAGGATCTCGGGCCGCTCCACGACCTCCCGCGACTGCGGCTCGTGGCCGGCCCCCCGGTCGGGTGGAAGGGCGACATCCACGAGCTGCCCTACATGCACGACATCCCCGAGGACGACGACAGACAGGTCGAGTACGCCCGACTCGTCCTGCGCCTGTGAGAGGACGACGACATGGGTAGCTGGGGAATGGATCCCTTCGACAACGACGACGCCGGGGACTGGTCCTGGACGCTCGAGGACGGCGCCGGTCCCGAGGCGGTGCGCGACGCACTGGCCGCGGCCGTGGCTCCGTCGCCGGACGAGTCGACCGCGGCGCAGGCGGTGGCCGCGGCGGCACTGGTGGCTGCTGCGCGGGGGGTGCCGGTGGTGCTTCCCGACGCGATGCGGGAATGGCTGGACGCACAGACGGCCGGCTCCGTCGGCGCCCTGGCCACGGAGGCGGTGGCCGCACTGGAATCCGTGCTGTCCGGCTCGGACCTCGCCGACACCTGGGACGAGCAGGGGCCGGCCTGGCGTGAGCAGACGGTGGTCCTGAGGGACGCGATCGCCGCCGCGGGGTGACGTCCCCCGGCCTGCGCGAAAAGCCCGACGCAGGCTGCGGTCGCCGTGATGATGGCCTCCATGAGCCACGCGTACGCCCCGGGACCAGTGGACGGGGAGCACGAGTACCTGTCCCTCGAGCTGTGGACGGTGGCGACACCTGGCGTGGCCACGTTCATGCGAAAGGTGGCCGACGTCCTTTCCTCGCACCCCGCTGGTGTGCCGACTCGTGTCGGTGCGGGCGATCCGGCCATGACGCCGGTGGTCGATCTCCGCTCGCAGCTCGTGGAGCTGGGCCGACATCGGCCGGACGACCGTCCGGCCCAGGTGTTGTTGGCCCGTCCGGAGGTCGAGGAGCACGGACGTCTCACCTATGTGCCCGACCCCTTCGGGGCCCATCCGCCCGGGTTCGTCCATCCGAGTCGCGTGGAGATCGGGTTGAGTCCCGAGGATCCGAGCGAGGCCGGCGAGCTCCTGGCCCAGCTGGCGGAGGCGGTCGAGGCCCTCTACGGCTTCGTGGTGTGGACCCCGCACGCCCGTCAGGCGCGAGGACGCCTCCTCTCCGAGCGCGTACGACGTCACGGCCCCTCGCCGTCCGGCGGCCGCCCCCCCACCTGGAAGCCTCCGCCGTACCAAGCTCTGGAAGCCCAGCTCCCCGACGTCTTCTGGGTGCAGGTCTTTGGCCCTGCCTTCGTCGAGATGTGGGGAGAGCGCGCGCTCGAGAGTGCGGGCGTGAGGCGTCGCGTGCTGGGACACGGCGGGTACGTGGTCTGGGCGACGCAGGACCCCCCGGCGTACGACGACCACGTCGACGCGCCCGAGGGCTACGCGTGGAAGGGATCGGTGTACGACGTGATCGGTCCCGAACCGTTCCTGCGGGCGGACCGCTGCTGGAACGACTTCGGTGAGCACGTGCCCCTGATGACCCAGCACGCCGCTGCCCTCACTGGGTGACGGCRCCGTCGCTCCTGGGGGTGGAGCCGCGTAAGCGATCGGCTCGGCGTGACCTAGGATGACCGCCGGTCCAGAAGCGGCCTTTGGATGCTGCGTCGATCCCTCTCGACGCCGTCACCTGAAGGACCCCCTGATGCCCGATGACGTGCTGGCAGAAGCCCTTGCCCACGCCGCCCGCAGCCTCAACCGGGTCTCCTCGCTCGAGGAGACCCTCACCGAGATCGTGCGGACCACGCTGCTGTCGGTGCCCGGGGCCGACCACGTGGGCGTGTCCCTGGCCCACCCGGACGGTCGGCTCGACACCCTGGCGGCGACCAGTGACAGGGTCCACGAGTTCGACGGCCTCCAGCACCGCCTGCGGGAGGGGCCGTGCGTGTTCGCCGGGGAGGCGGACACCGTCGTGCACGTGCCGGACGTCCGCACGGAGCGACGCTGGCCGGCGTACATGACCGAGGCGCGCCGACGCGGCCTGCGCGCGCAGATCGGCGTACGCCTGTACGCCGAGCGCCATGGCCAGTCCTCGCTCAACATCTACTCCGAGCAGGAGGACGGCCTCGACGACACCAGCGCGCAGGCCGCCGACCTGTTCGCCGCGCAGGCCGCGCTGGCGATGGGCAAGGCGCGCGCGATCGACCAGCTCCAGGAGGGGATGCGCAGCCGGCAGCGGATCGGTGTGGCCGTGGGCCTGCTGATGCAACGTTACGAGACCTCGGAGGAGCGGGCCTTCGCGTTCCTGGTCCGGGCCTCCTCGCACGGCAACGTCAAGCTGCGCGACGTCGCCGCCGAGGTCGTCCGCGAGTTCGAGCTGGGCATCGACGAGGCGCCGGGGACGGTGTAGTCGCGAGGGGTGCCGCGGGCACCGTCCCCACGGGTGTGGCGTTCCCGGGTTCCGTGGGTCGATGATGGACAGGGACCGCACCTGCCGGAGTGCGAGGAGGCCCCATGGAGTTCCTGCCGCACACCCAGGAGGCGCTGGACGAGTACGTGAGCCTCGCCGACCCGGGCTTCGAGACCTCCCTGATGACGATGGGGGACTCGGCGGCCCGGATCGTCCCGGAGTGCGTCGGGCTCAGCCTGACCCTCTACGACGATGACCTCACCTTCACCCTGGTCGCGCCCGGCCTCCCGCGTGCGGGGGTCGAGGCGAGGTCGCAGCACGATGCGGCTCTCGGCGCGCCGGCGGTCCGCGACGACGAAGAAACGGCGACCGAGGCCGTGGCGGAGCTCCTCGACGAGGACCGGTGGGCCCTGTTCGCGCGGGCCAGTGCCGCGGCGGGGGTGGCCAGCAGCCTGTCCCTGCCGTTGGTCGAGCGGGGGCGGGTCGTGGGTGGCATCAACCTGTACGCGTCCTCCTCCGACGCCTTCGCCGGTCACCACGGCGACCTGGCCTCGGCGCTGGGCGCGTCCGCCGCGGGAGCCGTGACCAACGCCGACCTCGCCTTCGCGACCCGGCTGCGCGCCGAGCAGGCACCCCAACGGCTGCGCGAGCAGCAGGCCGTCGAGGTCGGGGTGGGGATCCTGGCCGCCCAGGAGGGGCTCGACGTGGAGACCGCGCGCCGTCGACTCGGCGACGCGGCGATTCAGGCGGGCATCACCGACGTCCAGGCCGCCCTGGTGCTGATCCGCGTCCACCGCACCTGACCGGCGCCGCACCTGACCGACACCGCACCTGACCGGTCGCACTGCTGCCGTCGTACGCCGCGGGCGCATGATGTCCTGCCCGTGGGGGTACTCGAGGTCATGCCCCCCAGCAACGGCGCTTCCCCTCCGGTCCGGGTGGCGGTGGCGGACGACAGCGAGCTCGTGGTGCACGGGCTGCGGTCGATGCTCGCCGAGCACGCCGCCGACGTGGTGCTGGTGCCGCTCGGTGCGCGCGGCGCCGTGGAGCCGTCCTGCGACCTGACCCTCTACGACCCGGCGTACGTGCTGCGTCGCACCGTGCGGGTCGGCACCCCGAGCGCGCCGGTGACGCCGGGACGGTCCCGGATGGTGGCCTACAGCTGGGACTGCTCGCACGCCGCCGTCTCGACGGAGCTGGCCCGTGGTGCCGCGGGCTACCTCGGCAAGCGGGTGCCGGCCGAGCGGCTGGTCCGCGATCTGGTCCGCATCGGTGGGGGACGGGTGGTCGTCGATGTCGCCGGCGCCGAGTCGCGGCCCGAGGATCCGGCGACCGCGGCCGCGTGGCCCCTGACGCCCCGGGAGACGGTGGTGCTGAGCCTCATCTCCAGCGGCCGGTCCAACCACGAGATCGCGGACGAGACGCGGCTCAGCATCAACTCCATCAAGTCCTACATCCGGGCCACCTACGCGAAGATCGGTGTGTCCTCCCGCTCCCAGGCGGTGTTGTGGGGCGTTCAGCACGGACTCCTCGTCCGGGCCGTCGACGACCACGGGGGTGCCGACGGCCCGGACCAGGTCGCCGGACCGGGCGTGCCACCCCGCTCGGTGTCGCGGACCGTCTGAGCAGTCAGGCGGCCGGCGAGCGACCGGCGAGGCCGGTGCGGAGGGTGTCCAGGATGCGGGTCAGGGTGCGCGAGACCTGGGACTGGGTGACGCCCACGGCGGCGGCGATCTCACCCTGGGTGCGGTCCTCGAAGAAGCGCATCACCAGGATCTGCCGGTCACGGGCGTCGAGCGCGCGCACCAGGGGGCCGAGCACCAGCCGGGCCTCCACGAGGCTCTGTCCCACGTCCGTGACGACCAGCAGGTCGAGCAGGGACGACGTCTCGTCCTGGAGTGGCGCGTCCAGGGACGCGGCGACGAAGCACCCGTCCGCGGCCAGGGCCTCGATGACGGAGGACTCGGCCTCGTCGAGGTGTGCGGCCAGCTGCGCCGGGGTGGGCAGGTGGCCGAGCGTCAGGGCCAGCTCGGACTCCGCGGTCGCGATGCGTGCCTGCAGCTCCTGGACCCGGCGGGGCGGTCGGACCATCCAGCACGCGTCGCGGAAGTGACGGCGTACTTCTCCCCGGATGGTCGGCACGGCGAAGGCGAGGAAGTCGTGTCCCTCGTCGGGGTCGAAGCGCCGCGCCGCCTTGACCAGCCCGAGACAGGCCACCTGCTCCAGGTCCTCGAGGCTGACCCCGCGGTTGCGGTAGCGGGAGGCGATCGCGCGAGCGACGCCGAGGTGTGCCTCGACCAGCTCGGCGGCCGGCGACCGCCGGTCGTGCGGGGCGGGGACGAGCGAGACAGCGACCACGGATGACACGCCTCGTTCCGTGAGGAAGGGCACTCGCCGTGGTCTCCAGCAAGAACTTCCCCGGAGGGTAGTCACGTCGCCGCGACACGTCAACGGTCAGGCGCGGGCGCTGACCTGGTTGGCCCGGTCGACCACCTCGCGGGCCACGTCGCGCAGCTTGACGTTGCCGGTCGAGGAGGCGCGGACGAGGAAGCCGAAGGCGCGGTCCTCGTCGATGGCGTACCGCTCCATGACGAGCCCGATGGCCTGGCCGATGACCTTGCGCGAGTCGAGCGCCTCGTGCAGCTGAGCCTCCCGGCGGGCCCGGCCGAGGGCGAGGGCGGCGTGGGCGGCGAAGAGCTCGGCGGCCTCGAGGGCGTCGGGATTGATGACGGTCGAGTCGGTGGAGTACATGTTGAGCGCCCCGATCGTCTCCTCCTCGTGGTAGAGCCGCACGGCCATCTGCGCCCGCAGGCCGGCGGCGACCGCCGGTGGTGTGTAGTGGGGCCACCGCTGGTCGTGGCGGATGTCGTCGACGACGACCACGGGGCTCTCGCGCATCGCGTCCACGCACGGACCCTCGCGCAGCTCGTACTGGAGGCCGTCGAGGTCCCACACGAGGCGCCCGGTGGCCGCTCGGGTCTCGATCTCTCCGTTGCGGTGGATGACGCTGATCCCGACCTGGTCGATGTCGGGCACCGACACCGCCGCCGCGGCCGCGATCGCCGCGAGGGTGTCCTCGACCGACGACGAGCCGTCGATCATCCTGGCCGCCTCGGCCAGGGCGACGGCGAGGCTGGGGCGGGTGGTGTCCACAGGCATCCTCCGGGCGGGGGTTTCCGACACTACTCGATCGGCGGTGCGCGGCGGCGTCCACGGCGGCGGCCCGGTGGACTAGGCGTAGCGGGCGGCCGCGGCGGCGGCCCGGGCGCCGTACCCCCCACCGAACATGCACGCGTGGGCCAGCAGCGGGAAGATCTGGTGCAGCGCCATCCGGTCCTCCCACCCGTCCGCCAGCGGGGCGGCCTCGTCGTACGCCTGCACGACCCGCTGCAGGTGGGGCAGCCCGAAGAGGTGCAGCATCGCGATGTCGACCTCCCGGTGCCCGGCGTACGCCGCGGGGTCGATGACGTGGACGGCGTCCGCGCTCCACAGGCAGTTGCCGTTCCACAGGTCGCCGTGCAGGCGCGAGGGCGGCTCCTCGGGGACGAGGCCCGGCAGTCGGCCCACCACGGACTCGACCGTGCGGGCGTCCTCCGGGGTGATGGCGTGGCGGTCCCGCGCGAGCTTGAGGTAGGGCAGCACCCGCCGCACGGCGTAGAACTCCGGCCACGTGGGGCTGGTCCGGTTGGGCATCGGCAGCCGGCCGATGAAGCCGTCCCGCTCCGCGCCGTACGCCGCCCCGCCGGCGGCGTGCGTGGTGGCCAGGGCCTGGCCGAAGGCGATCGCGGACTCGAGCCCCTGCTTGGCCGACGGCTCCACCCACGCGAGGATCAGGCACTCGGCGTCGACGGCCAGGACGGGCGGGACGGGGACGCCGCCGTCGACCTCGCCCAGCCAGCGCAACCCGGCCGCCTCGGCCTCGAAGAAGCCCGCCGGCGCGTGCGGCAGGGTCTTCATCAGCGCGGTGGTGCCGTTGGACAGGCGCAGCCGGGTGGCCGTGGAGATGTCACCC
>NZ_JBFUMD010000075.1:0-10808 GCF_054049555.1 Nocardioides sp. P5_C9_2 | reverse complement strand
GCCTCGAGGTGGGTGACCGTGCCGTCCGCGTCGACGAAGGCCCAGAAGGGCAGGCCGCGCAGGCTGGGGAAGGCACCCTGTCCGTTGACGGTGCCGTCGGGGTCGGACACCAGGTCGTAGGTGACTCCGCTCCGCTCCACCAGCTCGGCAGCCCGGCCAGGCTGGGCGTCCTGGTAGTCGATGCCCAGCACGGCCACCTGGTCGCCGTACCGCTCGTGGAACTGCTGGAGCGCGGGCATCTCCTCGCGGCAGGGCGCGCAGTAGGAGGCCCACAGGTTGACCACCATCGGGCCGCGGAGGTCGGCGAGGTCGACCGCCCGGCCACCGTCGAAGCCGGCGAGGGTCACGTCGGGCATCGTCGTGGGTCGCTCGGCGCTGTCGGAGGAGCAGGAGCCGAGCGCGAGGGGCAGGACCAGCGCCAGCGCTGCGGCGAGGGTGCGGATCACGCGGGCCCCTGGGTCTTGACCAGCTTCTCCGCCTCGGCCGCGTCGATCGGGCCGGTCCCGTACGACGGGCACAGGCGCGCGATCGGGCAGGCGCCGCAGGCGGGCTTCTTGGCATGGCAGCGACGCCGACCGTGCCAGATGAGGTGGTGCGACAGCATCGTCCAGTCGCGCGGGGGAAAGAGCGCAGCGACCGCGTGCTCGACCTTGACCGGGTCGGTCTCGTCGGTCCACCCGAAGCGTCGGACCAGCCGGCCGACGTGGGTGTCGACGGTGATGCCGGGGACGTCGAAGGCGTTGCCGAGCACGACGTTGGCCGTCTTGCGGCCCACCCCGGGGAGCGTGACGAGGTCGTCGAGGCGGCCGGGGACCTGCCCGTCGTAGCGCTCGACGAGCGCCTGGCTGAGCTTGAGCAGCGCGTCGGTCTTGGCCCGGAAGAAACCGAGCGGGCCGACGATCTGCTCGAGGTGCTCGCGCGATGCGGCGGCCATCGCGGTCGCGTCGGGGTAGGCGGCGAAGAGGGTGGGGCGGACGGCGTTGACGCGTCGGTCGGTGGTCTGGGCGCTCAGCACCGTGACGACAAGCAGCTCGAAGGGGGTGTCGAAGTCGAGCTCGCAGCGGGCGTCGGGGTAGGTCTCGGCCAGCACCCGGTCGACCTTGCGCGCACGCCGCACCAGGGCCGTGTCGGGCCGGGGAACGGGGGTGGCGGTCGAGGCGCGGGCTGGCACGCGGACAGCCTACGACCCACCTCCGACACCGCTGCAGCCGCGAGAGGGCCGGTGCCGGGCGCGATCTCGTCGGTCCCCGCGGTGGCGTCGTTGTCACCTGTGATGCAGACCACGGCTAGGATCAGGCAGCAATCATCAGGGCGGCCCTCGGGCGGCCGTAACCACGGGAGGGACCTTCGTGGACAACGACGTACTTCGTCAGGCACCGCTGTTCAGCGCGCTCGACGACGAGGCGGCGACCGCACTGCGCGGCTCGATGGCCGAGACCAAGCTCCGCCGTGGCGACGTGCTCTTCCACGAGGGCGACTCGGGCGACAAGCTCTACGTCGTGCTCGACGGCAAGGTCAAGCTCGGCCGCTCGTCCTCCGACGGCCGCGAGAACCTCCTCGCGATCATGGGCCCCGGCCAGATGTTCGGCGAGCTCTCGCTCTTCGACCCGGGCCCCCGCTCGGCCACCGTCACCGCGGTCACCGACGCGTCGTTCGCGTCGCTGTCCCACGAAGACCTGCTGCGCTGGCTCGACGGTCGCCCGATCGTCGCCCGCGGCCTGCTCTCCCAGCTCGCCGCCCGGCTGCGCAAGTCCAACGACGTCGTCGCCGACCTCGTCTTCTCCGACGTCCCCGGCCGGGTCGCCAAGGCGCTGCTCGACCTCGCCGACCGCTTCGGCCGCACCGCCGACGACGGCGTGCACGTGCACCACGACCTCACCCAGGAGGAGCTCGCCCAGCTGGTCGGCGCCTCCCGCGAGACGGTCAACAAGGCGCTCGCCGACTTCGCCTCGCGCGGCTGGCTGCGGCTCGAGCCGCGCTCGGTCGTGATCATGGACGTCGAGCGCCTCTCGCGCCGGGCGCGCTGACCGCCGCCGGCCCCGCACCGCACCTGTCGTCATGAGCCTGGCCCCCGAGGAGTTCGCTCCTGCGGGGGTCTTCCTCAACTCGGCCACCCTCGGCCTCGCCCCACGTCGCAGCGTCGAGGCGATGCGCGCCTTCGAGGACGCCCGCGCCGCCGGTGAGGTCGACGCCGTCTCGGTCGATGCGTACGTCGAGCGTGGCCGGGCCGCGTTCGCCACCATGGTCGGGCGGTCCCCCGACGACGTGGCCACCGGCAGCCAGACATCCCAGTTCGTCGGGCTGGTAGCCGCCTCGCTCCCCGCGGGCGCGGTGGTGCTCGCCGCCGAGGAGGACTTCACCTCGGTGCTGTTCCCCTTCCTGCGCACGCCGGGACTCGACGTACGCCTCGTGCCGCTGGACGGCCTGCTGGACGCCATCACCGACGAGGTCGACCTCGTCGCCGTCTCCGCGGTGCAGTCCGCGGACGGCCGGGTCCTCGACCTCCCCGGGCTGGCCGAGGCCGCCGCCCGTCACGGCGCCCGCACGCTCGTCGACGTCACCCAGGCGGCGGGCTGGCTGCCGTTGGAGCGGCTGCGCGCCGACTACGTGGTGGGCGGCGGCTACAAGTGGCTGCTGGGTCCGCGCGGCACCTGCTTCTTCGCCGTCGGTCCCGCGCTGCGCGACGAGGTCCCCGCCCTGGCCGCGGGCTGGTACGCCGGCGGTTCCCGGTGGGACTCCATCTACGGGCCGCCGCTGCGACTGGCCGAGGACGCCCGGCGCTTCGACCTCTCCCCGGCCTGGGGCTGCTGGGTCGGCCACGCACCCGCGCTCGACCTGCTCCTCGAGGTCGGCATCCAGCGCATCCACGCCCACGACGTCGCGCTGGCCAACGGCTTCCGCAACGGCCTCGGCCTGCCCTCCGGGGACTCGGCCATCGTGTCGGTGCCCTGCCCTCCCGACGTGCCCGAGCTCCTGGCGGCCGCCGGGATCCGGGCCGCCGTCCGCGCCGGCAGGCTGCGGGTGTCGTTCCACCTCTACAACTCGACCTCGGACGTCGACGCGGTTCTGCGGGTCCTCGCCTGAGGATCCCGCCCGGAAGATTGGTCGGGACCGGTGACCCCCGCGGGGCGGGTCGCGTGCGTCGTACTGCGTGAAGGGGGTGGCCATGAGGGGCAGCAACGACCGGGACCGTGTCGCGTTCGACGAGTTCGTCGCCGCGCGCAGTGGCGCCCTGCTGCGCACCGCCTGGCTGCTCACCGGCGACCACCACCTCGCGGAGGACCTCGTGCAGCACRCACTCATGCAGGTCGCGCGGCACTGGGAGCGCATCTCGACCTCCCCCGAGGCCTACGCCCGCCGCACGATGCACCACCAGCACATCTCGCTGTGGCGACGGCGTCGCATCACCGAGACGTCCTGGACCGGGTACGACGCCGCGCAGCCGGCCGCCGATCCGGACCTGCGACTCTCCGTCACCGACGCCCTCGCCCGCCTGACGCCGAAGCAGCGGGCCGTGCTGGTGCTGCGCTTCTTCGAGGACCTCACCGAGGCGCAGGCCGCCGCGGTGCTCGGCGTGACGGTCGGCACCGTGAAGTCCTCGACCCGGCAGGCGCTCGGCCGCCTGCGGGTCCTCGCGCCCGAGCTGGCCGACCTGGTGGGGGTGGAGTCGTGAACCCGTTGCAGTCCGCCCTCGAGGAGCTTGCGGACGACGCGCCGCGCCCCTCGCCGCACCCGGAGCTGTGGGACCGCGGGCGGGGCCTGCGCCGGCGCGACCGGCTGGTCCGGAGCGGTCTCGTGCTGGTCGTGGTGCTGCTCGTCGGAGGGCTCGCCACCCTCGTGACCGGACGACCTGCGGCCGTCGCGCCGGCGGGGGACGTCGTACCGGACGGGGCGATCCCGAGCCGGATCGTCGAGCCCGAGGGGCCCGTCCTCACCGACCTCGCCTTCGGCCGCGCCTCGGTGGCCTACGTCGACGAGTTCGGGCAGCCCTTCTTGGTGAGTGCCACGACGGGCGAGACCCGCCCCGTCGACCTGCCGGGCGCCCCCGTGCTGCCGAGGAAGGACGCCCGGACCTGGTTCCGCGGCCCGTGGCTCGCTCTGTCCCCCGACGGGGATCGCCTGGTCTACCCGGTGGGGGAGTCCGTCGAGCGCGTACGCGGCGTCACGTCCATCGCGGTCGGGTTCTACTGCGTGGTCGACCTGACCACCGGCGAGACGGATCTCGTCGACCGACCGCCCGGCACCGGCATGCCGCTCGCCATCTCGTGGACGGCCGACGGCCAGATCGCTGTCGACGTCTTCGGTCGGGCGACGAGACGGACCAGCGCCACCCACCCTCCCGACGCGATCAGCTGGACCGTCGACCCCACGACCGGCGACAGCAGAAGGTCGCCACTCACCGGCGTCGTCGCTCCGGGCAAGGGCATCAGCGCGACCTACCCGGAGGACGCATCCGCCGTGCGGGCAGTGCCGTTCGCGAGTGCCGACGGCGACGACCTGCTTCGGGACCTCCCCGCCGACCTCTACCCCGACGGCGCAGCGGTCACCCCCGTGGGCTGGGCCGCCGGCGACCTGCTGGTGGCCGAGGTCGACGCCCCCGCAGGCAGCTACGTCGCGGGACGGCACCTGGTGCTCTTCACCTCGCCGGACCGCCCGAAGTCGGAGTGGACCTACCGGATCCTCGTGCGCGACCTCCCCGACGGAATCCCGATGAGCGTGGCCGTCGACCTGATCCCCGACCTCGACGGTACGTCCAGCCAGCAGCTGACCCACGACTTCGCGTCGTACGACGTGGGCGTGCCAGACGGGGTCCGGTGGGGCGGCACCGCGATCGCCGGTCTCGCCGTCCTGCTGACGGCGTACGTCGTGTGGCGACGCGAGCGACGACTCGGCTGACGCTCGCTCAGCGCGGGTCACGCCCCGCCCAGGCGGCGAGCCGGTCGTGGACGGGCGCGTCGTCGGCGAGGTCCACGGCCGGGCCGAAGACCCCGGCCCGGTTCTCCGGGGTCAGCCCCTGCTGCATCGCCGCGAGCGCGCGCTCGGCGACCGTCGGGTCGAGCGGGCGACCCGGGTCGATCGCCTGCGCGAGGTCCCAGGCGTGCACCGCCAGCTCGGCGGTGGTGAAGTCGACGCCACCCCTCGCGTCCTCCGGCTGCGCCTGCCAGTGCTCGAGCAGGGCCGCGGCGTCCGCCCGGAACCGGGTGGCCCACTGGCCCTCGGCGACCTCCGACGGCGCACCGAAGTCGACCGACTCACCCCGGGCCGAGGCCAGGAACCGACCCGGCGAGGACGCCAGGTGACCACCGAGCTCGCGGACGGACCAGTCCGTGCACGGGGTGGGACGGTCGAGGTCGTCGGCTCGTACGCCGGCCAGCAGCTCGCCGGCCTGGTCGAGGGCCACGGACAGGGTGGAGACGGCGTCGTCGGTCATGGTCGCCACGCTAGGACGACCCTCGCGAGGAGTCGAGGGCTCAGCGCGCGAGATGGGCGAGCTGCGCTCGCACCGAGAGCTCGGCGGCGCCCCACAGGACCGGGTCGACGTCGGCGTACACGATCTCGACGACCTGACGCGGCAGCGTGACGGCGTCGGCCAGCCCGCCGGAGCGCAGCAGCGCGACGGCATCGCGCACCTGCCCGAGACGCTCCCTGCGGTGGGCGACGTAGAAGTCGAGCACGCCCAGGGCGTCGTCGATCACCGGGCCGTGGCCCGGCCACACGGACGCGATGCCCTGCTCCGCGCACAGCGCGCGCAGGCGGTCGAGGGAGTCGAGGTAGGCGCCGAGCTCCCCGTCGGGGTGTGCGACGACGGTGGTCCCGCGACCGAGCACGGTGTCCCCGGTGAGCACCGCCGACTCCGACGGGACCACGAAGGACAGCGAGTCGGCCGTGTGGCCCGGGGTGGCCACGACGTGCACCTCGAGGTCGCCGACGGTCACCACGTCACCGTGGCCGAGTCCCTCGGACCCCAGCCGGTACGCCGGGTCGAGGGCGCGGACGCCGCACCCGTGCCGCTCGGCGAAGGTCCGGGCCGCCTCGGAGTGGTCGGCGTGGTGGTGGGTGAGCAGGACGCCGACGACGTCCTCCCCGGTGGCCGAGACCAGGTCGAGGTGCGCCTCGATCTCCGGGCCGGGGTCGACCACGAGCGACCGTCCGCCCGACGAGAGCACCCACGTGTTGGTGCCGTCGAGGGTCATCATGCTGGCGTTCGGCGCCAGCACGCAGGTGGCCGACGCCCCGTAGGACCCCCCGGTCCAGCTCACCGGCCGGCCACCAGCGGCCGGTAGCGCTCGGGCATCGACAGCACGAAGTCCTCCCCCGACGAGACGACCTGCGGCGTGAACATGTCGACGATCCGCCCCTCGGCCGCGGCCAGCACGTCGTCGGGGGTCGCGTGCTGCGCCACGTCGAGGCAGGTCAGGTAGGTCGGGGGCAGCATCAGGATCTCGCGCGACTCCACCGCCTCCACTGCCGCGATGGCCGGGGTCCAGTGCACCGACGACGACTCGGTCGAGACGTCGCGCGTCACCTGGCCCTCGGGCAGCACGGCGACGAAGAACCACGTCTCGTAGCGGCGGGGCTCGAAGACCGGTGTCAGCCAGCCGGCCCAGGCGCCGAGCAGGTCGGTGCGCAGCACGAGCCCGCGGCGTACGAGGAAGTCGGTCATCGACAGCTCGCGCGTCTCGAGCGCGACGCGGTCGGCCTCCCAGTCGTCACCGGTCGTGTCGGAGACGACCGTGTCCTGCGACGGGCCGGCGAGGAGCACCCCGGACTCCTCGAAGGTCTCCCGCACCGCGGCGCAGACCAGCGCCCGGGCCAACGACTCGTCGCAGGCCAGGCGCCGCGCCCACTCCTGGGGCGAGGGTCCGGCCCAGGCCACGCTCGCGTCGTGGTCCCGCGGGTCGACCCCGCCGCCGGGGAACACGCACATCCCCCCGGCGAAGGCCATCGAGGTCTGCCGCCGCAGCAGGTAGACCTCGGGGCCGACCGCGTCGTCGCGCGCGCCCTCGCGGAGCAGCACCACCGTCGCCGCGTGCCGGGGCGCGGCGGGGACGGCCGCGCCGGTCTCGAAGGCACGCGCCTGGTCGACGAGGGCCTGGGGCAGCGGGATCCGGTCCAAGGTCAGGACTTGATCTCGACGATCAGCTCCACCTCGACGGGGACGTCGAGCGGCAGGACCGGTACGCCGACCGCGGAGCGCGCGTGCTTGCCGGCCTCGCCGAAGACCTCGCCGAGCAGCTCGGAGGCGCCGTTGGCGACCTTGGGCTGCGCGGTGAAGTCCGGCGTCGAGGCGACGAACACGACGGCCTTGACGATCCGGACCACGTCGTCGAGCGAGCCGATCTCCGCCCTGACCGCCGCGAGCGCGTTGAGCGCGCACTGCCGGGCGCACTCGTAGCCCTGCTCCTCGCTGACCTCACCGCCCAGCTTGCCGATGGCGATCATCTCGCCGTCGCGGGCCGGCAGCTGGCCGGCGGTGAACACGAGGTTCCCGGTGCGGGCGGTCGGTTGGTAGGCCGCGACCGGCGGGACCACCTCGGGGACGGTGATGCCCAGCTCGGCCAGGCGCGCCTCGGCGCCCATCACGCGGCCTTCGGACGCTTGAGGAAGGCGACCAGCCCGCCCTGGGCGTTGGTGTGGATGGCCACCAGCTCCCAGCCGTCCTGGCCGAAGTTGTTGAGCATGAGGGCTTCGTTGTGGAGCGGGATCGGCGCCACCTGGTACTCCCAGTTCGTCATGCCCGGCACCCTACTCGGGGACGCGCCCGCCTCCGCCCATGGAGCGAAACGACGCCRCCGAGGACCGCCGCCAGGGCGAGGGGCCCAACCCCTTCGAGAGGTTCGTCGACGCGGCCAACCACCGGGTCGTCGATCCTCTCGCTGCTGCTGCTGGTGCTCCTCGAGAACGCCGGGCGCCGCAGCGAGGAGGCCGCCCAGGAGAAGCTCCGTGACGCCGTCGGGCTGGAGGAGCGGCACTGACCCCGAGCCCCGGGCTCAGCGCACGAGGGGCAGCAGCTGGTCACCCACCCGGACGATCTCCTCGCGGTACGGCGTGTCGGAGAGGATGAAGTGGGTGACGCCCAGGTCCTGGTACCTGCGCAGCGCCTTGGCCACGTCGCCCGCCGACCCCACCAGCCACGTGGTTCCGGCACCGCCCCCGCCGTACCGTCCCGGAGCGGTGTAGAGGCAGTCGTCGAGCACGTCGCCGCGCCCGGCGAGGTCGAGCAGCCGCTGCTGCCCCACCGCACCGCTGCGACGCTGGTCGACCGGGGTGACCCCGACGCCGGCCGCCATCTGCGCCACCTTGGCCTCGGCGTCGGCCCAGGCCTCGTCGGTGGTGTCCCGGACCAGCGTGGTGATCCGCAGCCCGAACTCGAGCGGTGCGTGCTGGCGGTCCACCTGCTCGCTGAGCTCACGCAGGTGCGTGACCCGCTCGGCGACGCCCTCCAGCGGCTCGCCCCAGAAGAGCTGTACGTCGGCCTCGGCCGCGGCGACCCGCTGCGCCGCCTCCGACGCGCCGCCGAAGTAGAGCCGCGGGTGTCGCCGGTCCGCGCGAACCACCGGGCGGGTGGCCACGGTCGACCCGGTCACCGAGAAGTGCTCGCCCTCGAAGGTCACGTCCTCCTCGGTCCACAGCCGCCGGAGGAGGTGCATGAACTCGCGGGTCCGCGCGTAGCGCTGCGCCTGGTCGCCCTCCGTGTCGCCGTACGCCGCCAGGGAGTCCTGCCCGGAGACGATGTTGACCAGCAGTCGGCCCCCCGACAGCTCGTCGAGGGTGCTCGCCGCCGAGGCGAAGTTGGCCGGACGCCAGTAGCCGGGTCGGATCGCCACCAACGGCTGGAAGGTCGTCGTCCGGGCCGCCAGCGCGGTGCCCACGGTGAAGGTGTCGGGCCTGCCCCACCCGGTGCCGAGCAGTGCGCCACCCCACCCGTGGTCCTCCACCAGCGTCGCCAGCTCCACGAGCCGGTCGAGGCTGTTGTGGCCCTCCCCCGCATCGTCGCCCCGGTGCCCGGGCTCGACCTGGTTGGGGATGTACCAGAGGAACTCCTGCGTCATGGGTCGCCCTTCCATCGATATGTCTAGTTGTCCACTAGACTAACCGCAGGAAGGGCGCGGGTGTGTCACCCGGCCAGCAGGCGGAGCGTCTCCTCGCGGGCCGGCGACACGGAGGCGGCGGTGCCGGCGAAGGCGCTGGTCACCGGGTGCACCATCACCTCGTCGACGCCGAACTCCAGGGCCAGCTCCTCGACCCGGCGACGGGCCACGCCCGGCTCGTCGACGACCCAGCGCTGCAGCATCGCCTCGACCATGCTCCGGTGCGCCTCGGGCACCGGGGTGGTCTCGGCCTCCTCGACCAGGCGCTGCGCGGTGAGCGGGGCCCCGGTCCGCAGGGCGACCATCTGCAGCACCTGCGGCAGCGCGAGGCGGCGGGCCTCCTCGGCCGTCTGCGCCACGGCGGCATTGACGGTGAGGAGCGTGCGCGGCTCCGGGTGCTGCTCCGAGGGCTGGTACGACGAGCGGTACAGCTCGATGGCCTCCGCCGTGCCCTGGCCGGCGAAGTGGTGCGCGAAGACGTACGGCAGTCCCCGCGACGCCGCCAGTCGGGCCGAGTAGTCCGACGACCCGAGCAGCCACACCGTCGGCACGGAGGCGGCGCGCGGGGTGGCGCGCAACGGCTGGCGCCGGCCGCCCACGGACATCTCGACCCCGTCGGGGTGCATGAGGGTGATGATGTCGTCGACGTACTCCGGGAAGCGGGTGACCGCCTCGTCGGCGGCGGCCGACGAGCCCCCGCGCAGGACGTAGCGGGTCAGCGGGTCCGTCCCCGGGGCCCGGCCGATGCCGAGGTCGATGCGTCCGGGGTAGGCCGCCTCGAGGAGCGCGAACTGCTCGGCCACGACCAGCGGCTCGTGGTTGGGCAGCATCACCCCGCCCGACCCCACCCGGATCCGCTCGGTCGCCGCGGCCAGCATGGCGATGAGCACGGGCGGGTTGGTGGCCGCCACGGCCGGCATGTTGTGGTGCTCGGCCACCCAGTAGCGCGTGTATCCCGCGGCGTCGGCCGTCCGGGCCAGCGACCGCGACGCGGCGAGCGCGTCCCCGGTCGCCTGGTCGCTGCGGACGGGCACGAGGTCAAGGACGGAGAGAGCTGGGAAGGTCACCACAGGGCAACGCGCCCGCGGCGTGACTATTCCGTCGTACGGGTCACGTCGGCGCGATCTCGGGTGCACGCGCGGCCGGGTCGTCTGCGATCGTGACGACCGTGACGGGGACGACGGGCGAGGGCACCACGGGCCGGGCGCCGCGCGGGCGGCTGCTGGGACCGGCGTACGCCGCCACCACGATCGGCATGTTCGCGCTCATCGCCTTCGTGGCGTTCGAGGCGATGGCAGTGACGACGATCATGCCGACGGTGGCGCGGGCCCTGGACGGGGAGTCCCTCTACGCGCTGACCTTCGCCGCGCCGCTGGCCTGCGGTGTCCTGGGCACGGTCGCCGCGGGGAGGTGGAGCGACCGGCGCGGGCCGGCCCTGCCGCTGGTCGTCGCGATGGTGCTCTTCTCGGCCGGCCTGCTGGTCTGCGCGGCCGCCCCGACGATGGAGGTCCTGCTCGCTGGTCGGGTCCTCCAGGGCCTGGGCGGCGGGGCGCTGACCGTCGGGCTCTACGTCCTGGTGGGGATCGTCTTCCCAGCCGTCCTGCGCCCCGCGGTCTTCGCCAGCTTCGCCGCCGCGTGGGTGCTGCCGGCGTTGTTCGGCCCGGCGCTGGCCGCCCTCGTCGCCGACGCGCTGGGCTGGCGGTGGGTCTTCGGGGG
>NZ_JBFUMD010000074.1:0-10917 GCF_054049555.1 Nocardioides sp. P5_C9_2 | reverse complement strand
CGAGTACGTCGAGCAGCTGGACGCGCCGCCCACCCCCGCCGAGCTGGCCACCCCGTGGCGCCACCTGTTCAACCCGCTGTGGATGCGCGAGCCGCGGGTCCGGGTGGACCGCGACATCGCGTACGCGACGTACGGGCGGCGGGGGATGCTCGACATCTACCGTCCCGCCGACGGTGACACCACGAAGGCTCCGGTGCTCCTCCAGGTCCACGGCGGGGCGTGGATGACCGGCCGCAAGGACCGGCAGGCCATCCCGCTCATGCACCACATGGCCGCCCGCGGCTGGGTCTGCGTGGCCATCAACTACCGGCTCTCGYCGCGCGCCGTCTTCCCTGACCACATCGTCGACGTGAAGCGGGCGATCGCCTGGACCAAGGAGCACATCGGCGAGTACGGCGGCGACCCCGACTACATCGTCATCACCGGCGGCTCGGCGGGCGGCCACCTGTGCGCCCTCGCCGCGGTGACCCCCAACGAGGCCGAGTGGCAGCCCGGCTTCGAGGAGGTGGACACCACCGTGCAGGCGGCGGTCCCGCACTACGGCGTCTACGACTTCGCCGGGTCGACCGGCCTGCGCAGCGCGGTCGGGATGCGCGACGCCTTCCTGGCGCCGCGGGTGCTGAGGACGACGTGGGAGCGCGACCCCGAGAAGTTCGAGGCCGCCTCCCCCATCCTGCGCGTGGACGGCGACGAGCCCGACTTCTTCGTCATCCACGGGGCCAGCGACACCCTCGTGGACGTGGGCCAGGCCCGCGCCTTCGTGGACCGGCTGCGGGAGGTGTCGAAGAGGTCGGTGGTGTACGCCGAGCTGCCGGGCGCCCAGCACGCCTTCGACACGTTCCCCTCGATCCGCTCCGCGCACGTGGTCCGCGCCATCGACCGCTACCTCACCTGGCACTGGAACTCGTGGCGCGAGGGCCGCCCGGTCGACGCCGGCGCGGCGCCGGGCGACGAGCCCGGCACCGGCGGGTAGCCACCACGATCAGGCGCTGATGAGGCCCACGTGGTTGCCGTCGGCGTCCGCCACGATGGCCACGACGGTCGAGCCGCCCACGCTGGTGGCCGGGGACACCACGGTCCCGCCGGCCTCGACCAGCCTCGCGACGCCGGCCTCGACGTCGTCGGTGGCGTGGTAGGCGGTGGGGCCGACCATGCCCGAGGCGTGGCCGTTCGGGTTGAGCCCGATCTCGAGGCCGTCGAGGTTGAAGCCGACGTAGTAGGGCGTCTCCGTGTGCGGCTCGGCGCCGAAGACGGTGCGGTAGAAAGCAGTCGCCACGGCGACGTCCTTCACGGGGATGACGATGGAGCTGACGGTCATGGGGTCCTCCTGCTGCGTGGTGCTGGATGGTCTGTCGGGTGGTTGACGAGCGGGCCGGCGCTGGTGTGACAGGTCACCCGAAGTCCGCGACGATCCGTTGCTCCGCACCGTCCACGGTGACCGCCCCGCCGTACGGCAGCACGACCTGGGGTGAGGTGTGGCCGAAGTCGACGTCCATCGCGACCACCAGGTGCGGTGCGTAGTCGGACACGGCCCGCAGCACCGCCTCGTGGTACTCCCCGCGACGGGTCGAGGCCTCGTCCGGCGTGGGGGTGTGGTCGTGGTCCCCGACGGGCGGCCGGGCCCACAGCAGGGCGGCGGCCGCCCCGAGGATGCCGCGCTCCCCCAGCGCCCGCAGGATCCGGAAGCACTCCTCGGGCTCGGGGCGCTCCTCGGAGGGCTCGAGCAGCAGCACCGCGCCGGCGTACGACTCCCCGGGCATCATCCACCGGCCGACCTGCATGGTCTCGGCCACCGACTCCAGGCAGCCGCCCCAGGTGCGTCCGGCGACCCGGGAGGCGGGTCCCGACCAGGTCCACGGCTCGGCCGGCACGTCCGGGGCCGGCTCGGTCAGCACGTCGGGAGCGTCCCAGCGCAGCCCGACGTCGCGGGTGCGGTCCACCACCGCGACCTCGTGGGTGCCGCCGAAGAGGGCCGCCCGCAACGAGGCCAGGTGGACCGGATCCACCGCCGGGCCGGGACCCAGGTGCACCTGCGTCGAGCCGCCGTACACGGACCCGATGCCGTGGTCCCAGAGCCAGTTGGCGAGGTGCGTGTTGTCGCTGTAGCCCAGGAAGCGCTTGGGGACGGCCGTCATCCGCGCCGGGTCCAGGTGGCGCAGCACGGTCACCTGGTCGTCGCCGCCGATCGTCGCCATCACCGCGCCGATGTCCGGGTCCTCGAAGGCGGCCATCAGGTCCTCGGCCCGTTCGTACGGCGACCCCTGGCGGCGGGTGGTCGGGTACTCGACCGGCTCCAGGCCCAGGTCGCGGACCCGCTGGAGGGCCTGCTCGTGGACGGCCGGGAAGTGGGCCGGGGCGCACCACGACGGGGACAGGATCGCCACCCGTCCCTCGGACGGCACGGGCGGGGGCAGGCTCACGGGATGGCTCACGCCCACTAGTGTCTCCCCGTGTGAGCGCCCGTGTGACCACCCCCGAGGACCCGCCCGCAACCACGTCCGCGGACCCGTCCGGGATGCCCGCCGACCTGCTGGCCCACGCGCGATCCGCGAAGGGCTTCATGCCCGAGGACGAGGGGCTGCTGCTGCACCGGTTGGCCCGCGAGCGGCTGCCGCACGGACCGGTCCTCGAGGTCGGCACCTACTGCGGCAAGTCCGCGGTCTACCTCGGCGCCGCCGCCCGCGAGGTGGGGGGCGTCATCGTCACGGTCGACCACCACCGCGGGTCGGAGGAGAACCAGGCCGGCTGGGAGCACCACGACGCCAGCCTCGTCGACGAGGAGTCCGGCCTGATGGACACCCTGCCGGTGTTCCGCCGGACCATCGAGCGGGCCGGGCTCGAGGACCAGGTCGTCCCCGTGATCGGCAAGTCGACGACGGTCAGCACGCTGTGGCGCACCCCCCTGTCGATGCTCTTCATCGACGGCGGGCATGCGGAGGAGCACGCGCAGAACGACTACACCGGCTGGGCGCCGTGGCTGATGGCCGACGGGCTGCTCGTCATCCACGACGTCTTCCCCGACCCGGCCGACGGCGGGCGACCGCCGTACCACGTGTTCCTGCGGGCGCTGCAGAGCGGCGACTTCGTGGAGGTCGAGGCGCTGGGGTCGGTGCGGGTGCTGCGGCGGTCCTCAGGAGACGCCGGCGACCCGGTCCGCTGACTCGCAGCCGCACTCCAGCGCCAGCTCGGCGAAGTCCGGGGCCAGCGAGGTGCCTCGCATGATGTCCGAGCCGGGGCTGCGGTCGGTGAGGGCGTCCACGGCGAGCACCACAGCGGCCGCGGTGTAGGTGGTGTGCTCGACCGGCCAGTTCACGTCGTCGGGGAAGACGTAGCCGGTCCAGTAGCGGCCCTCCTCGGCGCGCAGGTGCTGCATGTCCCCGAGCAGCCGCAGCGCCCGGGGCCGGTCGCCGAGGGCGTCCAGGGCCATCACCAGCTCGCAGGTCTCGGCGCCGGTGACCCACGGGTTGCGCGAGACGCACCGGATGCCCAGGCCCGGCTCGACGAAGGTGTCCCAGCGCTCCGCGATGAGGGCGCGCCCGGCGTCCCCGCGGACCGCCCCGCCCAGCACCGGGTAGTACCAGTCCATGGAGAACTCGGACTTGTCCAGGAACAGGTCGCGGTGGCGGCGCAGCGCGTGGCCGAGGCGACCGCCGGCCAGCTCCCAGCCGGGCTGCGGCTCGTCGAGGAGCTCCGCGAGCGCGACGCCGGCGCGCAGGCTCTGGTAGATGCTCGACGACCCGGCCAGCAGGGCGTCGGCGTTGACCCGGTCGGGACGTCCGTCGCGCCACTCCTGCGACCACGCGATGCCGCCGAACGGCAGCTGCATCCCGACCACCCAGTCCAGTCCCCGGCGCACCACGGGCCACATCCGACGCACGAAGCGCGCGTCGCGGCGTACCAGCCAGTGGTGCCAGACCCCGACGGCGAGGTACGCCGACATGTTGGTCTCGCCGCTGTGGTCCTCCACCTCGCCGGCGACGAGCTTCATCGGCCACGACCCGTCGGGCCGTTGGGTGCGGGCCGCCCAGTCGTACGCGCGCTCGGCGGCCTCGACCTCCGCGCCCACGACGAGCGCCATCGCCGCCTCGACGTGGTTCCAGACGTCGGTGTGCTCCCCGACCGTCCAGGGGATCGCGCCGTCCTGCTCCTGCATGGCCGCGATGGAGGCGGCCGTCTGCCGGAACTGGGCCGCGGTCAGGACGTCGGCAGGTGCCCCGTCAGCCGACATCGGGCTTGCGGAAGTAGAGCACCATGCTCTTGCCGATGACCGGGTCGAGCACCCGGCCCGCGACCTGCAGCGCCTTCGGGTTCTTCATGATCTCCCACACCAGGAGCCGGTGGTACGCCTTGGCGAGCGGGTGGTCGTCGTTGCGGACGCCGACGGCGCACTTGATCCACCAGTACGGCGTGTGCAGGCCGTGGGCGTAGTCCTTGCCCTCGAACTCCATCCCGGCCTTGGAGACCTTGTCGACGAGCTCCTTGTCGGTGTAGATCCGGATGTGGCCGCCCGGGGTGTTGTGGTAGTCCTCGGACAGCTTCCAGTTGACGATCTCGGGGAACCACCGCGGCACGCTGACCGCGAGCGTGCCGCCGGGGCGCAGCACCCGCACGAGCTCGTGGATGGCCTGGATGTCGGCCGGGATGTGCTCGAGGACCTCCGCGGCCACGATCCGGTCGAACTCGCCGTCGGCGAAGGGCAGCGACAGCGCGTCGCCCTCCTTGACGTCGGCCTCGGCACCGATCGGCACCTCTCCCGCGTCGCACATCGCGGCGAACCACTCGCGCACCGTGGCCAGCTCGTCGGGGTCCTGGTCGAAGGCGATGACGTCCGCGCCGCGCTTGTACATCTCGAACGCGTGGCGACCGGCTCCGCRGCCCATGTCGAGCACGCGCTCCCCCGGGCGGAGACCGAGTCGGTCGAAGTCAACGGTCAGCACGGAGGTCCTCCTGGGTGGTCGCGAGCGACTGCTCGGCACGGTGGCTGTCGATGGTGTCCTGGTACGCCGCGGCGGTGGCCTCGGCGACCGCCCGCCAGGTGAAGAGCCGCTGCACGCGGCGGCGGCCCGCCCGGCCGAGTCGCTCGCGGCGCTCGGGGTCGTCGAGCAGGGCGGCCAGGGCGAGCTCCAGCTCGCCGACGTCTCCGGGCTCGACGAGCACCGCGCACTCGCCGTCCTCGCCGACGACCTCGGGGATGGCCCCGGCACGCGAGGCCACCAACGGGGTCTCGCAGGCCATCAGCTCGGCGGTGGGCAGCGAGAAGMCCTCGTAGAGGGACGGGACGCAGGCCACCTCGGCGGACCCCATCACCTCGACGAGCTCGGCGTCGCTGACCCCGTTGACGAAGGTCACCGAGTCGGCGATCCCGAGCCGGTCGATGAGCTGCTCGGTGCGTYCGCCGGGCTCGGGGCGGGTGACCAGGACGAGGGAGACATCGCGCTCGGTGCGCAGCTTGGCGAAGGCCTCGAGCAGGGTGGCGATGCCCTTCATCGGGGCGTCGGCGCTGGCCATGGCCAGGATCCGACCGGGGACCCGCGGTGTCGTTGGTGGCACGAAGCACTCGTCGACGCCCAGCAGCACCGTGCGCATCCGTGCGGGGTCGACGCCGAAGTCGCGGGCGATGTCGCGGGCGGAGGTGTCGGAGGGCGTGACGATGGTGCGTGCCTGCCGCGCCACCTTGGCCTGCATCCTCAAGAAGCCGTACCAGCGCCGCAGGCTCAGCTTCTTGCGCAGCGTGGGGGCGGCGGCGATGTCGATGCGGCGGTCGAAGGTGATCGGGTGGTGGATGGTGGTGAGCAGCGGCAGCCCCATCCTCTCGATGTCGAGCATCCCGTAGCCGAGGACCTGGTTGTCGTGGGCGACGTCGAAGTCGTCGAGCCGCTCGCGCAGCACGCGGGACACACGCCGGGAGAACGTCTTGGGCTCGGGGAAGCCGGCGGTCCACATGGTGAGGACCTCCTCGACGTCGATCAGGTCGCGGATCTCGCTGGGCCGCGGCGTCCGGAACGGGTCGGGCTCGCGGTAGAGGTCGAGGCTGGGCACCTTGGTCAGCCGCACGCCCTCGTCGAGGTCGGGGTAGGGCTGCCCCGAGAAGACCTCGACCTCGTGGCCGAGCCGGACGAGCTCGCGGCTCAGGTGCCGGACGTAGATGCCCTGACCGCCACAGTGGGGCTTGCTGCGGTAGGACAGCATGGCGATGCGCACGCGAGGCGACCTTTCTCGAAGTGGAACGTGTTCCTATCATGGCGCACGTGGCCAACGACGACCCGACATCGCCCGTCCAGCGAGAGCGCCGGACCCGCATTCTGGACGCCACGATCGCCTTGGCCTCGCGCGGCGGCTTCGAGGCAGTCCAGATGCGCGCCGTCGCCGAGCAGGCGGACGTCGCCCTCGGCACGCTCTACCGCTACTTCCCCTCCAAGATCCATCTGCTCGTCTCCGCCCTGGCGCGTGAGTTCGAGCGCGCCGATGCCTCGATGGCCAGCAACCCGGTCCCCGGCGACACCGCTGCGGACCGCGTCGTCCACGTGCTGCACAGCATGACCCGCGGTCTCCAGGACGACCAGCACCTCACCGAGGCCCTCACCCGGGCCTTCATGTTCGCCGACCGGTCGGCCGCCTCCGAGATCAACGCCGTGGGCGCGCTGCTCGTGCGCATCCTGACGGGCGCGATGCGCGGGGACGGCGACCCCGCGCGGAGCGCGACCGACGACGAGCTGGCGATCGCCCGCGTCGTCGGGGACGTGTGGCTGGCGACACTGATGGCCTGGGTGACCGGACGCAACAGCGCCGACGAGGCGTCGGCACACCTGGAACGCGCGGTCCGCCTCGTCCTACGCTGACCGCCACCACCCCTCTCGACTCCCCGCCCTTCGGAGGCACCGTTGAAGCTCCTGCTCACCTCTGGCGGCATCACCAACCCGAGCATCCGTTCGGCCCTCGTGGAGATGCTCGGCAAGCCGGTCGAGGAGTGCCACGCACTGGCCGTCCCGACGGCGCAGTGGGGTCACCCGAAGTGCGGGCCCGCCTCCGTCCGGCGCATGGTCGCCGCCGAGCCCGTCTACCGGCACTTCACCGGCCTGGGCTGGGCGTCGCTCGGCGTCCTCGAGCTCGCCGCGCTGTCCACGGTCGGCGCCGAGCGGTGGGTCCCCTGGGTCCGTGACGCCGACGTGCTGCTCGTCGACGGCGGCGACGCGACGTACCTGTGCCACTGGATGCTCGAGTCCGGGCTGGCCGACCTCCTGCCGTCGCTGCCCGACACTGTCTGGGTGGGCATGAGCGCCGGCAGCATGGTGATGACGCCGCGCATCGGGGCGGACTTCGTCGCGTGGTCGGCCGCGCCGGACGACCGCGGCCTCGGCGTGGTCGACTTCTCGATCTTCCCGCACCTGGACGCCTTCCCGGGCAACACGATGGCCGACGCCGAGCGGTGGGCCGCGGACCTCGGCAACCCGGCGTACGTCCTGGACGAGCAGTCGGCCATCACCGTCGTCGACGGCCAGGTCGAGGTGGTCTCCGAGGGGCGGTGGAGGCACTTCGACTGACGGCCGACGGGCGGGGTCAGGCCTCGCTGGAGTGCCCGGGGAACACGTGGGCCGACGGGTCGATCGCCACGGCCGCGTTGTTGACCGCCGTGGCCGCCTCGCCGAACCCCACCGCGATGAGCCGGACCTTGCCCGGGTACTCGGTGATGTCGCCGGCGGCGAAGACCCGCTCCACGTTGGTGCGCATCGCGCTGTCCACGACCAGGTGCCGCTTCTCGGTCTCCAGCCCCCACGACTGGAGGGCCCCGAGGTCGGCCACGAAGCCCAGGGCGGCGACCACCGCCTGGGCCGGGCGCACGACCGGGTCCTGCCCGTCCACGGTGATCTCGACCTCCGCGACGTGGCCCCCACCGTCCTCGTCGCTGCCGCGCATGGCGGTGACCTGGGCGCGGGTGATGATCTCGACGCTGGAGTCGCGCACGGCCTTGACGGTGCGCTCGTGGGCGCGGAAGGCGTCGCGGCGGTGGACGAGGGTGACCGAGGCGGCCACCGGCTCGAGGTGCTGCGCCCAGTCGAAGGCGCTGTCGCCCCCACCGACGATGACCACGTCCTTGCCGGCGTACGGCGCGAAGGAGGGCACGAAGAACTCCACGCCCCGCCCGACCCAGCCCTCGGCCGCGGGCAGCGGGCGGGGGCTGAACTTGCCGATCCCGGCGGTGACGAGCAGCGCGCCGGCACCGATCTCGGTGCCGTCGTCGAGGCCGACCACCACGTGCCCGTCGCCGTGGGCCAGGGTCTGGGCCGTCCGGTCGAGGAAGTACTGCGGGTCCGCGGTGGCGGCCTGGGCCACCAGTCCCTCGACGAGGTCGCGGCCCTTGATCGTCGGGAAGCCGGCGACGTCGAGGATCGCCTTCTCCGGGTACATCGCGGTGATCTGGCCGCCGAGCTCGGGCAGCGAGTCCACGACGGCGACGCGCAGACCGCGGAAGCCCGCGTAGTAGGCGGCGTAGAGCCCCGTGGGGCCGGCTCCGATGATGAGCAGATCGACCTCGGGCACCCGGTCACTCCTTCGTCGCCGTCAGGACGCTGACAACCTAGCCGAGCGCCGTGACCCCTGCCACGGTCCAACGCCCGTCCTGGCGGACCAGCGTGACGACGAGCCGGTTGCGCTGGACACGACGGGCACCGGTAGCGCCCGAGGTGGTCTCCTGGTTGGCGAAGACCAGCACCTCGGCACGCGAGTCGGTCGCGGACACCACGGCGGAGGACACGGCGGTCGCCTCCTGGTCGATCCGGTTGCGGACGGTGTCCGCGCGCACCCGCCGCATGGCCGCGGCGTACTCCTCGGCGAACGCCGGCGTCATGCCGCGCCGGGCGGCGGCGACGTCGCCGTCGAAGGAGTCGTGGTGGTAGGTGAAGACCTGCTCCCCGGCATGTGCGGCACGATCGAGCAGACGGGAGCGCGAGCCGGCATCGGCGAGGACGGGTGCCGTCGCCCCCTGCGGGGCCGGGGACTCGCCGGCGTCGGACACCTGGAGGATCGCCAGGGCGGCGAGGACCACAGCGGTGACGGCGAGCACGGCGGTCAACCACGGGCTGGCGAGCGCGGAGCGCGGGGAGGTCTCGTCCGGCACGTCAGTTCACGAACCTCAGGCCGTCGGTGAGCCAGCGGCCCCCGTCCTCGACGAGGTCGACCTCGATGCGCCACGGGACGGTACGCCGTTCGCTGCCGCCACCGGCCGCCCTGCTGGTGACCTCGGTGTCCGCGGCGACCAGCACGGTCGCGGCGCGCTCGGTCCAGCTGCTGAGCCCGACCCGGAGCAGCGTGACGTCGGCGGAGGACTCCCGGCGTCGGGCCTCGGCCCGGATCGTCCTCAGCTGGGGGGCGAACTGACGCCGGAACCGTGGGGTCGTGCCCTCGAGCATCCGCTCCAGCTGGGCGTCGACGTCCGTGTGGTCGATGTCGAGGAAGGAGCGGACCTGCGCGGCCCCGGCCCGGGCGGCGGCGTCCTGCGCCACGGCCACCGTGTCGGTCGCGGCGGCGGGGGCGGCGTGGTCACGCACGGCCAGCGTCGTCAGCACGGCGGCCAGGACGAGCACCAGCCCGGCGAGCCCGACGTTGACACGGACGCTCACGCGGCGCCGCTCGTCACTCGGGTCATGCACGCATCGTGGCAGGTGATGAGTCCGAACGGGCGGCGCCGGACCGGATCAGTCCTCCCACCCCTCCGGCCGAAGCCTGGCCGGGAGCCGGGAGACCACCAGACGGTAGGACTCGTCGACAGCCTCGAGGAGCTCGTCGTCGGGGATGGTGCCGCCCAGGGAGAGGTCGTTCCACCCGCTCCGGCCGATGTAGGCCATCACCGAGGCGGCCTCCGGGTAGCGGTCGAGCCACTCGTCGGCGGCCTCGCGGGTCGCCGCGGCCTTGATCCCGACGCTGTCCCGGCCCAGGAACGCGAAGATCTTGCCGCGCTCCCCCGCACCGACCTTGTAGACCGGCAGCTCGTGGCCCCACGGGTTGTCGGGCCACGCCCCGGGCTTGGTCGCGCAGTGCGCCTCGAGGTCGGTGGCGTCCACTACTTCGTGGCTTCCATCATCTGGCGGAGCTCCTTCTTGAGCTCGCTGATCTCGTCACGCAGCCGGGCGGCCACCTCGAACTGGAGCTCGGCCGCCGCGGTCTTCATCTGGTCGGTGAGCCCCTGGATGAGCTCGGCCAGGTCGCTCGACGGGATGCCGGCGGTGTCGGGCAGATCCGAGTGCAGCCTGGACAGCGACGGGGTCGGCGACTTGGCCTTGACCCCGCCCGCGCGGCCCTTCTGGCCCACGTCTGCCCAGGTCTGGAGCAGCTCCTGGGTGGTCTCGTCCTCGCGGGCGAGCATCTCGGTGATGTCGGCGATCTTCTTGCGCAGCGGCGTGGGGTCGATGCCGTGCTCGGTGTTGTAGTCGACCTGGATCTGGCGGCGCCGGTTGGTCTCGTCGATCGCCGACTCCATGGACGGGGTGATCTTGTCGGCGTACATGTGGACCTGGCCGGAGACGTTGCGGGCCGCGCGGCCGATGGTCTGGATGAGCGACTTGTCGGAGCGCAGGAAGCCCTCCTTGTCGGCGTCGAGGATCGCCACCAGCGAGACCTCGGGCAGGTCGAGGCCCTCGCGGAGCAGGTTGATGCCGACCAGGACGTCGTACTCCCCGAGCCGCAGGTCGCGCAGCAGCTCGATGCGCTTGAGGGTGTCGACCTCGGAGTGCAGGTAGCGGGTGCGGATGCCGGCGTCGAGGAGGTAGTCGGTGAGGTCCTCGGACATCTTCTTGGTCAGGGTGGTGACCAGGACCCGCTCCTCCTTCTCGGAGCGGGTGCGGATCTCGTGGATGAGGTCGTCGATCTGGCCCTTCGTGGGCTTGACCACGACCTCGGGGTCGATGAGGCCGGTCGGGCGGA
>NZ_JBFUMD010000073.1:0-10959 GCF_054049555.1 Nocardioides sp. P5_C9_2 | reverse complement strand
GCTCAAGGCCGTGCAGTCGTTCCTGCCCGACCTCGGCCTGCGCCGCGAGAACATCGTGTTCGTCTCCGGCATCGGGTGCTCGTCACGGTTCCCCTACTACCTCGACACCTACGGCATGCACTCGAYCCACGGCCGGGCGCCGTCGATCGCCACCGGCATCGCCACCGCCCGCGAGGACCTCTCGGTCTGGGTCGTCACCGGCGACGGCGACGCGCTGTCCATCGGCGGCAACCACCTGATCCACGCGCTGCGCCGCAACGTCAACATGACGATCCTGCTCTTCAACAACCGGATCTACGGCCTCACCAAGGGGCAGTACTCCCCCACCTCCGAGACCGGCAAGGTCACCAAGTCGACCCCGATGGGCTCGGTCGACCACCCGTTCAACCCGGTCTCCCTGGCGCTGGGCGCCGAGGCGTCCTTCGTGGCCCGCACGATCGACTCCGACCGCAAGCACCTCACCTCGGTGCTCGCGGCGGCCGCCGCCCACCGCGGGACGTCGCTGGTCGAGATCTACCAGAACTGCCCGATCTTCAACGACGGAGCGTTCGACGCGATCAAGAACCCGGACACCAAGGCCGACGCGATCATCCCGCTGGTCCACGGGGAGCAGATCCGCTTCGGCGCGCCGCTGGAGTCCGGGCTCGGGTCCAGGGCGCTGGTCCGCGACCCCGCCGGCGGCGGCGTCCTCGTGGTGCAGGCCTCCGACGTCGACGAGACCGACATCCTCGTCCACGACGCGCACCACCCCGACCCGTCGACCGCGTTCGCGATCAGCCGGCTCACCGACTCCGGCTACCTCAACCAGTCGCCCATCGGCATCTTCCGCCAGGTCGAACGGCCGACGTACGACGACCAGGCGCGCGCCCAGATCACCACCGCGCGCGGCGGTGCGGCCGAGGACGACCAGCAGGCGCGGCTCGCCTCGCTGATCGGCGCCGGCGACACCTGGACGATCGTCTGACCCGCAGCCACAGACGACGACGACCCGGCGCGTGGCGCCGGGTCGTCGTGTCGAAATGGGGTGCTCACCGTGCYGGAGGCCGGGAGCGTCGGGGTCAGCGGAAGAACAGCGTCCACTTCTCGCCGTACGTGGTGGCGTAGGTCGAGTTGCCCTTGACCTTGATGCGCCACTTCCAGCGGCCCTTGTCRGGGACGGTGAGCCGCGCCTTGAAGACACCCTTGTCGTTGACCTTGACCTTGCGGACCGTCTTGAACTTGCAGGGCTTGCAGGCCTTCTTGGTCAGCAGCACCTTGCCCTGGAACGGCAGCAGGGTGCCGTCGACCTGCGGGTTCTCGACCTTGCCCTTGAGGCGGAAGGCGTTGTAGGCGACCTGGTGCCCGGCAGGAGGCGTCTCGGTGATGACCCGCTGGGCCTTCGACTGCTCGGCGTTGCTCGCGACGGTCGGGCCGGCGACGACGGCTCCGAGGCCGACGAGTGCGGCCATCAGGCCGGCTGCCACGGTGCGTGGGTTCCGCATGATGTGTCCCCCTTGGACGAATCGGGTGTGTGTCGTGCGATGCCAGCGCGATGCTGCCGCAGGCACCGTGCCGTGCGCAGTGCACCACACGGTTTCGAGACCAGCCGAATCCTAGGTCATGACGCGACTACGCTCGTGGCGTGCAGGAATCTCGTCGCGGCTTCCTCTTCGGAGTGGCGGCCTACTCCCTCTGGGGAGCCTTCCCGCTCTACTGGCCACTGCTGGAACCGGCCGGTGCCGTCGAGATCCTCGCGCACCGGGTGCTGTGGTCCGCCGTGACGATGACGCTGGTCATGGTGGCCCTGCGGCAGACCTCCGCGGTGGCGGCCGTGGTCCGCGACCGCTGGGCCTTCCGGCTGCTGTCCTTCGCCGCGGTGGTGGTCTCGGTCAACTGGGCGGCGTACATCTGGGGCGTCAACAACGGCCGGGTGGTCGAGACCTCGCTGGGCTACTTCATCAACCCRCTGGTCACGGTGCTGATGGGGGTCTTCATCCTCGGGGAGCGCCTGCGGCAGCTGCAGTGGGTGGCGGTCGGCATCGCCGGGCTGGCCGTCGTGGTGCTCACCGTCGACTACGGGCGCCTGCCGTACGTCGCGCTGGTGCTGGCCTTCTCGTTCGGCTCCTACGGCCTCGCCAAGAAGCAGGCCGGCGTCGACGCCGTCGTCAGCCTGACCGTCGAGACCGCGGTCCTCGCCCCGGTCGCGGGAGCGTACGTCGCGTGGCTGGTCCTGTCCGGCCACTCGAGCATGGGCTCGGAGGGGCTCGGTCACGCACTGCTCTTCACCACGACCGGCGTGGTCACCGCCATCCCGCTGCTGTGCTTCGGGGCGGCAGCGATCCGGGTGCCGCTGGTCGTGCTCGGGCTGTTGCAGTACCTCGCGCCGGTCATCCAGTTCGCGCTCGGCGTCCTGGTGTTCCAGGAGGCGATGCCGCCCGGACGTTGGCTGGGCTTCGGCCTCGTGTGGATCGCGCTGATGATCTTCACCGTCGAGGCACTCCACCACCGGCGCCGCCAGCTGCAGCTGGTGGCCGCGGCCTCCGCCTGCTGAGGGTGGTCGAGCGACGCAGGACGGAGACGCCCCGAGGGGCGTCCCCGCTCTCGGGTGGCGTGCGGTCGCCGCGAGGGCGACCCGGATCAGGTCAACGGTCGAGCCCGGTCCTGTCCACCGCGCGGTGAAAGCGCATTCCGGCCAGGCCGCCGAGGACGGCGCCGGCCAGGCTGGCGACCAGCACGACGACCAGGATCGCCCACAGCCAGACCGCGATGCCCTGCTTCATGCCGTCGAAGCTCGGCGTGTCGCTCACCAGCCGCGACGAGTGTGCGTGGATGCACGTGGCAAGCACCGCTTCCGGCGCATCTGCGCACACTCGTACGGCGTCCGCAAGGCCGAGGCAGCCTGGAGGGTCCACGCCTGTGCGTGGAGGTACAGCCGGGTCAGGGGTGGTCGGTCCCTGCATCCCCACGCAGGTGCGTGGAACCTCATCGCGAGGCGCACTCGTGCGGGCGACCGGCGGCCCGCGGCCGCGAGAGACGGTCAGGACGTGCGGCTGGCGACGATGTCGGCGAACGACTCCAGCGCGGTGCGCACCGATCCGGGCTCGAGCGCGGCGAGGAGCGCCTTGGCGCGCTCGGACTCCGCGAGCACGTAGCCGCGCGCCTGGTCCATGGCCGGGTGCTTGCGCAGCAGGTCGAGGGCCTCGGCGTGCAGGTCGTCGTCGGTCAGGTCCGCGTCGAGCAGCTCGAGCAGCCGGGCGTCGGCCGGGTCGGTGGAGGCGCGGGCCATCAGGACCGGCAGGGTCGGCACGCCCTCACGCAGGTCGGTGCCGGGGGTCTTGCCCGACTCGTCCGACTCGGAGGCGATGTCGAGGATGTCGTCGGAGAGCTGGAAGGCCGCCCCCACGATCTCGCCGTACCCACGCAGCGCGGTGCGCACCGCGGCGGACGCGCCCCCGAACATCGCGCCGTACTCCGCGGAGGTGGCGATGAGGGAGCCGGTCTTGCCGGCGACGACGTCGAGGTAGTGCGCGAGCGGGTCCTCGTCGGGGCCCGGCTCGACGGTCTCGAGGATCTGCCCCTCGACGAGCTCGGTGAAGGTGCGCGCCTGGATGAGCACCGCCTCGGGACCGAGCTGCGCGGTCACCTCGGAGGACTTCCCGAACAGGAAGTCGCCGGTGAGGATCGCGACGTGGTTGTCCCAGCGGGCGTTGGCGGTGTCTGACCCGCGCCGCAGGGCCGCCTCGTCCATCACGTCGTCGTGGTAGAGCGACGCCACGTGGGTCAGCTCGACGACGCACGCCGCCGCCAGCACCTCGTCGGCGTCGGGGGTGTCCCCCGTCTCGGCGGCGAGCAGCACCAGCAGCGGGCGGAAGCGCTTGCCGCCCGCGCGCATCAGGTGGCCGGCCGCGTCCGAGACGTACGCCGTCCGCGCACGGGTGTGCCCGATGAGCATCTCCTCGACGACCTCGAGCCGTGCGGAGAGGCGACTCGCCAGGGCCTCGTCGACGACGGGGAGCGCCAGCGCCGGCGCGGAAGGGGTGCTCACCTGATGAATTGTCCCGCAAGGCCGGCCAGGTCCAGCAGCGGGCCCGGCAGGATGCCCAGCATCAGGGTCGCGGCCGCACCCAGCGCGATCGTCGTCGCGGTCAGCACGCTCGGGTAGGCGACGGTCGGGCCGTCCCCGACCGGCTCGTCGAAGTACATCGCCTTGATGACCCGGATGTAGAAGAAGGCGGCGATGATGCTCGCGAGCACGGCCACGACCACGACCGGCCACGCGCCGGCGGCGAGGGCCACCGAGAACACCGCGAGCTTGCCCACGAAGCCGGAGGTCAGCGGGATGCCCGCCATGGCCAGCAGGAAGAACGCGAAGACGCCCGCCACGATCGGCGACTCCTTGCCGAGCCCGGCCCAGCGCGCCAGCGCGGTCGCCTCGCCACCCGAGTCCCGGACCAGGCTGACGACGGCGAAGGCGCCGATCACCGCGAAGCCGTAGGTGGCGAGGTAGAACAGCACCGCCTGCAGCGCGGTCAGCTCGCCGTCGGCCAGGGCCGTGGTCTGCTGGACGCCGAGCACGCCGGTGAGCAGGAAGCCCGTGTGCGCGACCGAGGAGTAGGCCAGCATCCGCTTCATGTCGGTCTGGGTCACGGCCAGCACCGCGCCGAGCAGCATGGTGAGGATCGCGATGATCCACATCATCGGCTGCCACGACCAGCGGTCCGCGCCGAGGGCCACGTAGAAGAGCCGCAGGATCGCGCCGAACGCCGCGACCTTGGTGCCGGCGGCCATGAAGGCGGTGACCGGGGTCGGCGCGCCCTGGTAGACGTCCGGCGTCCACGCCTGGAAGGGCGCCGCACCGACCTTGAAGAACAGGCCGACCGACAGCATGCCGACGCCGATGAGCAGCAGGGCGTTGCTGCCGGTGTCGTTGCGGACCGCCTCGTTGATCAGCGCGAACTGCATCGAGCCCGCGTAGCCGTAGACCAGCGCGACGCCGTACAGGAAGAAGCCGCTGGAGAAGGCGCCGAGCAGGAAGTACTTGAGCGCGGCCTCCTGGCTGAGCAGCCGGCGCCGGCGGGCCAGGCCGCACAGCAGGTACAGCGGGAGCGAGAGGACCTCGAGGCCGACGAACATGGTCAGCAGGTCGTTGGCGGCCGGGAAGAGCATCATCCCGAAGATCGCGAACATCAGCAGCGGGTAGACCTCGGTGTGGTCCAGGCCCCGGGTCGAGGCCTCCCGCTCGGCCTCGGTGCCGGGCAGTGCGGCCGCCTGGCCGGCGAACGCCGAGACGCCCCCGTCGAGGTGGCGCTCGGCGAAGAGCAGGGTGCCCCCGAGGGCCAGGACCAGCACGAGGCCCCAGATGAACAGGGTCGGCCCGTCGACGGCGATGGTGCCGGACACGGCGAGCACGCCGCGGGCGGCGCCGTCGCCGTGGACCTCGGCATCGCGGGCGATCAGGACGACGCCCACGAGCGCGGCGACCAGGCCGGCGAAGGTGAGCAGCACCTGGGTCAGGTACCGCGCCGAGCGGGGCACGAACGCCTCGACGACGACTCCGAGGCACGCGACGCCGAAGACGATGAGCAGCGGTGAGAGCTCGAAGTAGTCGATCGTCGGCTTGATGAACTCGTTCACTCGTGGCCTCCCTGCGAGCTGGCCGCGCCGTCGGCGGTGTCATCGGCGGTGTCGACGCCTGCACGATCGGCAGCAGGGACGGTCGGGGGTTCGTCGCTGACACCGACCTCGGCCAGGGTGTCGTCGACGTAGGGGTTGATCGCGTCGAGCAGCGGCATCGGCACGAACCCGAAGAGCAGCAGGGCCAGCATGAGCGGCGCCAGCGTGCCGACCTCGCGCCGGTCGAGGTCGCGGATCTCCACCTGCTCGGGACCGGTCATGGTCCGCTGGTAGAGCCACAGGACGTAGATCGCGGCGAGCACGATCGCGGTCACCGCCACGGCACCGGCCCACCAGGCGTGCTGGAAGGCCGCGATGAGCACCAGCATCTCCGAGACGAAGGTCGACAGGCCCGGGAGGCCGCAGGCCGCCAGGCCGGAGATGAGGAAGATGCCGGCCATGACCGGGGCGCCCTTCTCGATGCCCCCGCCCATGGCCCGGATCGAGGCCGTCCCGCGTCGCTGGATCATGTAGCCGGCCACCAGGAAGAGCGCGGCGGTCGCGATGCCGTGGTTGACCATGTAGAGGACCGCGCCCGAGCCGCCCTGGGTGTTGAACACGAAGATGCCTAGCACGATGAAGCCGAAGTGGCTCAGCGAGGTGAGACCGATCAGGCGCAGGACGTCGTCCTGGCCGATCGCCACCAGCGCGCCGTACACGATGGAGATGAGGGCCAGCACCACCACGACGGGGGTGGCCCACTGCGAGGCGTCGGGCAGCAGCCCGAGGCAGAAGCGCAGCATCCCGAAGGTGCCGATCTTGTCGAGCACGCAGACCAGCAGCACCGAGGTGCTCGGGGTCGCGTGCTCCGTCGTGTCGGCCAGCCAGGTGTGCACCGGGAAGAGCGGCGCCTTGATCGCGAAGGCGATGAAGAAGCCGAGGAAGAGCCACCGCTGGGTGATCGGGTCGATGTCCAGGGCGGCGAGGTCGCTGATCAGGAAGCTCGGGTTGCCGGCGTCGGCGGACACGACGTACAGCCCGATCACCGATGCGAGCATCACCAGGCCGCCGGCGAGCTGGTAGATCAGGAACTTGGTGGCCGCGGCCCCGCGGCCCACCTTGCCGAAGCCGCCGATGAGGAAGTACGCCGGGATCAGGGTGGCTTCGAACACGACGTAGAACAAGAACACGTCGGTGGCGGTGAAGACGGCCAGCGCCATCGCCTCGAGCGCCAGCACCCAGGCCACGAACGCACGGCTGCCGCCGTTGCCGGGCTCGTCCGCCTCGTGCCAGGAGGCCACGAGCACGATCGGCACGAGCAGGGTGGTGAGCAGCACCATGACCAGCCCGAGGCCGTCGACACCGAGCGCGTAGTGCACGCCCAGGGCCTCGATCCACGTGTAGGTCTCGGTCAGCTGCATGCCGCCGTCGAGGGTGTACGACGTGAGTGCGGCCACGGCGGCCCACACCAGCGCGGCGCCGGCGAAGCCGAGGCCGGCCAGGCGTGCGGTCGCGGCCGGGAGGAACGCCGTGACGAGCGCGCCCACGAGGGGCAGCGCGATCAGGATGGTCAGCACAGGAAGGTCGCTCATGCCAGGTTCACCGCCAGGAGGGCCAGGACGACGAGGAGGGCGCCGCCGAGCAGGGACAGGGCATAGGAGCGGACGAAGCCGTTCTGGACGCGACGCAGCACTCCGGAGATGCCGCCGACGGCCGCGGAGCCGCCCTCGACGGCCCCGTCGACACCGACGCGGTCGAAGGTCGTGAGGCCGTGCACGAGGTGGAGACCCGGCCGGACCACCACCGCGTCGTTGATCGCGTCGCCGTACAGGTCGGCGCGCGCGGCACGGGTGGCGAAGGAGACGTCCTGGGGGGCCTCGCGGGGCACGGCCTGCCGTCCGACGAGGAACCACGCGGCTCCGACCCCGACCGCGACCACCAGGACCGCGAGGATCGTGATGGCGATCGGCGCCAGTGGCGGCTCGTGGTGCTCGGCGACACCGGTCACCGGGGCGAGGAAGTCGACGACGAAGTCACCGAGGAGCAGCACGCCGCCGAGGACCGAGAGCGCGGCCAGCACGACGAGCGGCACGGTCATCAGCTTCGGCGACTCGTGCGGGTGGACGCCCTCGGACCAGCGCTTCTCGCCGAAGAACGTCATCAGCATCAGCCGGGTCATGTAGAAGCCGGTGATGCCGGCACCGAGCAGCGCGCACAGCCCGACGACGAGGTTCTCGGCGAGCGCGGTCTCGATGATCTTGTCCTTGGACCAGAAGCCGGAGAACCCGGGGAAGCCGATGATCGCGAGGTAGCCCATCGCGAAGGTCAGGAACGTGACCGGCATGTACTTCGACAGGCCGCCGTAGTGGCGCATGTCCACGTCGTCGTCCATCCCGTGCATGACCGAGCCGGCGCCCAGGAACATGTTGGCCTTGAAGAAGCCGTGGGTCAGCAGGTGGAAGATCGCGAACGGGTAGCCCGCGACGCCGAGCCCGGCGGCCAGCATCATGTAGCCGATCTGGCTCATCGTGGAGCCCGCGAGCGCCTTCTTGATGTCGTCCTTGGCACAGCCGAGGATCGCTCCCCACAGCAGCGTGACGGTGGCGACGATGACGACCACGGTCTGCGCGGCGGGCGCCAGCTCGTAGATGAAGTTGGAGCGGACCACGAGGTAGACGCCGGCGGTGACCATGGTCGCCGCGTGGATGAGGGCCGAGACAGGGGTCGGGCCCTCCATCGCGTCGAGCAGCCACGCCTGGAGCGGGACCTGGGCCGACTTGCCGCACGCACCGAGCAGGAGCAGCAGGCCGAGCGCGTTGAGCGTGCCCTGGCTCGCGTCCCCCGACACGGCGCTGATCGCCGCGAAGTCGGTGGTGCCGAAGGTGGCGAACATGACGGCGATGGCCAGCGACAGGCCGATGTCACCAACGCGGTTGATGACGAAGGCCTTCTTGGCCGCGGCCGCCGCGGAGCGCTTGTGCTGCCAGAAGCCGATGAGGAGGTACGACGCGAGGCCGACACCCTCCCAGCCGAGGAAGAGGCCGAGGTAGTTGGCCGAGAGCACCAGCACCAGCATCGCGGCGACGAAGAGGTTGAGGTAGCCGAAGAACCGGCGGCGACGGTCGTCGTGCTCCATGTAGGCGATGGAGTAGACGTGGATGAGCGCGCCGACACCCGTGATGAGCAGCAGGAACAACGCCGACAGCGGGTCGTAGAGCAGGTCCATGCCCACGTCGAGGCCGCCGACCTGGAACCACGTGTAGAGGTGCTGCCCGACCTGGCGCTCCCCCTCCGAGCGGTCGAGCAGGGAGACGAACAGGGCCACGCTCAGCGCGAAGGAGCCAGCCACGGTGGCGGTGCCGAGCCAGTGGCCGACCCGGTCCAGCGCGCCTCGCGCCATGGCGCCGCCGAGCAGCAGCACCAGGGCGCCGGCCAGCGGCAGCCCGATGACCAGCCACAGCAGTGAGAACACCCCGTCGGCGGCACCGGGGTGCACCACCGGGACGGACCCGCCCTCGGAGGCGAGCACGATGGCTCCCGCGTTCACAGTCAGGTTCACAGTCAGGTCCTCAGTACTTCAGCAGGCTGGCGTCGTCGACCGAGGCCGAGCGTCGCGTGCGGAAGATGGTCATGATGATCGCCAGGCCGATGACGACCTCGGCGGCAGCCACCACCATCACGAAGAAGGCGGCGATCTGCCCGTCGAGGTTGCCGTGCTGCCGGGCGAAGGCCACCAGGGCGAGGTTGCAGGCGTTGAGCATCAGCTCCACGCACATGAAGACCACGATGGCGTTGCGCCGGGTCAGGACCCCCACGCAGCCGATGGTGAACAGGATCGCGGAGAGCACGACGTACTCGTTGGTCATGCGAGGTCCTCCTCGGTCGTCGCCGGGGCGCCGGCCTTGCCGGACTGCTCCGGCATGGTCGTCGGGTCGGCGGCCGCGTCGGCGCGCCCCCCGGCGAGCTGGCGGCGTACCTCGTCGATGTCGTCAGCGAAGGCCGGCGCGGAGCGCACGGTGCCCCGCGCGGCCAGGACGCGCGAGATCGAGGCCTCGGACGCCGTCCCGTCGGGCAGCAGCGCCGGGGTGTCGACCGCGTTGTGGCGGGCGTAGACGCCCGGCGAGGGCAGCGGGCCGAGGTGCTTGCCCGAGTCGGCGTAGTCGCGCATCCGCTGGGCGGCCAGCGACGCCTGCGTCGGCTTGGGGGTGAGGCGCTCACGGTGGGCCAGGACCATCGCCCCGATCGCCGCGGTGATGAGCAGGGCGCTGGTCGCCTCGAAGGCGAAGACGTAGCGGCTGAACAGGATGTTGGCCAGCTGCTCGATGTTGCCGCCCGCGTTGGCCTCGTCCATGCCGACAGCCGCCCCGAACGTGACCTGCGAGAAGGCGGTGACCAGGACCAGGCCCAGGACCAGGCCCAGCACGGTCGCCATCGCACGCTGCCCGCGGATCGTCTCCACGACCGAGTCGGAGGCGTCGACGCCGACGAGCATCAGCACGAAGAGGAACAGCATCAAGATGGCGCCGGTGTAGACGATGATCTGCACGGCGAAGAGGAACGGCGCGTCCAGGACGGCGTACAGCACGGCGAGGCTGATCATCACGACGGCGAGCAGCAGCGCGGCGTGCACGGCCTTGCGGACGAACAGGATGCCGAGGGCGGCCACCACCATGATCGGGGCCAGGATCCAGAAGGCCATCAGTGGCTCCCCTCCCCCGCGCGGTCTTCGGACACGTCGGGCGGCAGCGCGGCGCCGGAGGCGACGTGGTCGCCCCCATCGACATCGGGCGGCAGCGCGGCGCCGGAGGCGACGTGGTCGCCCCCATCGACATGGAACGTGCCGCGGTAGTAGTCGCCCTCGTCGGCGCCGAGGCGCATCGGGTGCGGCGGCTGCTCCATGCCGGGCAGGAGCGGGGCGAGCAGGTCGGACTTCTCGTAGATGAGGTCGGCCCGGTTGTTGTCGGCCAGCTCGTACTCGTTGGTCATCGTGAGGGCACGGGTCGGGCAGGCCTCGATGCACAGCCCGCACAGGATGCAGCGCAGGTAGTTGATCTGGTAGACGCGGCCGTAGCGCTCGCCGGGGCTGAACCGCTCCCCGTCGGGACCGTCGGTGTTGGATCCGCCCTCGACGTAGATCGCGTCGGCCGGGCACGCCCAGGCGCACAGCTCGCAGCCGATGCACTTCTCGAGGCCGTCGGGCCACYGGTTGAGCTGGTGGCGACCGTGGAAGCGCGGCGCCGTCGGCATCTTCTCGAAGGGGTACTGCTCGGTGACGACCTTCTTGAACATGGTCCGGAACGTGACGCCGAAGCCGGCGACCGGGTCCCAGAACTGCTCCTTGATGCCCTTGGACTCACTCATGACTTC
>NZ_JBFUMD010000072.1:0-10981 GCF_054049555.1 Nocardioides sp. P5_C9_2 | reverse complement strand
GCGGTGGGAGTGACCAAGGACTACGGGTCGCTGCGCGCCGTGGACGACATCACCGTCAAGGTCGCGTCGGGGGAGGTGTACGGCGTGCTGGGGCCCAACGGTGCCGGCAAGACCACCTTCCTCCGGATGCTCTTCGGCCTCATCCGACCCGACGCCGGGACCCTGCGCGTCTTCGGGCGCACGTGGGAGGAGGACGGCATCGCCACCCTCGACGGGGTGGCGGGCTTCATCGAGAGCCCGCGCTTCTACCCCTACCTCACCGGTCGCCAGAACCTCGACGGCCTCGCCCTCCTCGACGCCGGGGCCGGGCACGACCGGATCGACGAGGTGCTCGACGTGGTCGAGCTCGGGGACCGGGCGGGGGACAAGGTGGGCGGATACTCCTACGGGATGCGCCAGCGGCTCGGCGTCGCGGCCAGCCTGCTGCGCGACCCCCGGCTCCTGGTGCTCGACGAGCCGGCCAACGGGCTCGACCCGGGGGGCATCCGCGACATGCGGGCGCTGGTCAAGCGGCTGGCCGACAGCGGCCTGACCGTGCTGCTGAGCTCGCACCACATGGACGAGGTCGAGGAGATCTGCGACAACGTCACGATCATGCGGCGCGGCACCGTGGCGTTCCACGGCACCATCGAGCACCTGCGCACGCTCGCACCGGATCCCGGCTACGCCCTGACGACGACGGACGACTCCCGCGCCATCGCGCTCGCGACCGGTACGCCGGCGGTCCGGGTGGCCCGCGACGAGGACGGTGGACTGGTGGTGATCGGCCGACAGCAGGCCGTGTCGGCGTACGTCGCCGCGCTGGTGCGAGCCGACGTCGCCCTGCTCTCCTTCACCCCCACCCGCACTCCGCTGCAGTCGCTGTTCTTCATGCTCACCGACGAGCCGGGCAGGGCCGCGTGATGGCCACCGCCACCGGCACGCCGACATCCCGATCGGCCTCCTCGCAGCCGGGTCGCGCCCGCTCCCGCACGGCCGGGGTGGGTGCAGCCCTGCGGTGGGAGGTGCGCAAGCTCCGCGCCCAGGTCCGCACGAAGGCCGTCCTGGCGCTGGCCGTGCTCGCCCCGATCCCGATCGTGCTCGTGATGCAGGGCCAGGCTCGACCGCCCAAGGACACGCTCTTCGGCCGGTTCGCCACCGACAACGGGTTCGCGCTCGCCCTCCTGGTCCTCGGGTTCGCCGGACAGTGGGTGCTGCCCCTGTTGACGGCCGTCGTCGCGGGGGACATCTTCGCCAGCGAGGACCAGCACGGCACCTGGAAGACCGTGCTCACCCGCTCCGCGAGCCGCGGCCGGATCTTCTGGGCCAAGACCATCGCCGCCTGCGGCTTCACCACCCTGGTGCTCGTCCTGCTCGGCGCCTCGACCATCGCGGCCAGCGTGCTCATCGTCGGCCACCAGCCCCTCACCGGCCTCACCGGCCAGACGATCCCGGCGGGCACCGCGCTCGGCCTGGTGGTGGCGAGCTGGGCGTCCGTGCTGCCGCCGATGCTGGCCTTCACCGCCCTGGCGCTGCTGCTCTCGGTGTGGTCCCGCAACCCCGCCGTCGGGATCGCAGCACCCGTGGTGATCGGGATGGTGCTCCAGCTCGTCGGCTCGGCCGGAGGCGTCGAGGCGGTCCGGCCCTTCCTGCTGAGCACCCCGTTCGAGGCCTGGCACGGGCTGCTGGCCCAGCCGCGCTTCACCGGTCCCCTCGTCGAGGGGGCCGTCACCAGTGGCGTGTGGGCGCTGCTGGCCCTCGTCACCGCGTACGTCGTCCTGCGCCGTCGCGACATCACCGGAGGTTGATCCCCATGCGTCGTACCGTCGTCGCCGTCCTCGCCGCGGTCCTGCTCCTCGCCGGACTCACCGTCGGTGCCCTCGCAGCGGGAGGCGGGAGCACGGTGACCCGGGCCCGCCTCGAGCGGTCGCTGCCTGCGACCTTCTCCCAACTCTACGTGCAGCAGGCGTCGCTGCTGGGCAGGCCGGGACTGACCCCGTCGTCGTTGCACGCCAGGGCCATGTGCGACAAGCACGGCCCGGACGTCGCCGACGTGGGTCCCGGCGCCGACTGGGTCTGCCTGATGAGCTGGGACGACCCGCAGGTGCCGATGCCCCCGGAGGGCTACGGCAAGTTCGAGGTCAACGTGCACAGCAACGACTGCTACACCGTCGGTAGCCCGACCAAGCTGACCGGCTACCTGACCCTGACCGGCGTCGAGGGCCGCGAGGTGACCAACCCGGTGTTCGAGTTCGACGGCTGCTTCGACCCCGCCGGCAGCAACGACCCCACCGGGGTCTCCTTCCCCTCCCTGGTCAGTGTCACGAGCACGACCGCGGCGACCGACGAGGCCGGGCACCCGTCCGTCCAGCTCGGGTGCGGCACCGGGGCCGACGGCTGCGCCGGCACCGTGGTCGCGACGGCGGGCCGCACGCGTCTGGGCTCCGTCCCGTACCGGGTGAAGGAGGAGGCCACCGCGACCCTGGCGTTCCCCGGCACCCTCCCACCGGGCGCGGCCGAGGTCACCTTCGCCGTGCGGCCCACCACCGGCGCCGGCCCGTCCTCGCCGTCGACGCTGCCCGTGCAGGGCGCGCCCGCCGGCTCCTGAGACCGGTGACGGGACGCCCCCACCCCCGGGCGTCCCGTCACCCCGGTCGGTGGTCGGTGCCACAGTGACCCCATGTCTCGGCGACAGCACGGCACGACCGGTGAGCAGGTGCGACCCCAGCCCCGGCGCTTCTACGACGGCGGGGTGCTGCCGGTCGGGGAACGGATCGGGCTTCCTCCCGACCCGGCCCATGACCCGCGGATCGTGCTGGAGCGCCACGACGAGACGGGTCTCGAGGTGTTCAGCCTGGAGCGGCGCATCGCCTACGACGACCGGCACGTCGGCGAGATCCTCGTCCCGGCCACGACCGACTTCCGCACCGACCTGACCTCGACGCCGGCGCTCTTCACCTGGCTGGTGCCCAAGACCGGCGCGCACCTGCCGGCGGCGCTGGTCCACGACGCGCTGGTCGCGGGCGGCGGCGACCCGTCGTACGACTCGACCCGGGGGCAGGTGATCGACCGGGTGGAGGCCGACCGGATCTTCCGCGACGCGATGGCCGACACCGGCACCGGCGTCGTCCGGCGCTGGATCGTCTGGTCGGCGGTCACCGCGGCGACGATCTTCGTCCCAGGCGGGCTCTCCGGACCGGGGTGGCCGCCGCTGCTGCGCTGGGCCCACCGGATCGGTGCGGGGGCGTCGATCGTCGCGATCCTCTACCTCGGCTACTGCGCCACCGGCGACCTGCTCGACCGGGACTGGCCGCTGGCCCGGGCGGTGCCGTGGATGGGCGACCGGCCGTGGTGGGAGGAGGTGCTCGGCGGCCTGTCCGGCGCCGTCGTGGTCCCGCTGCTGCTGAGCCTGCTGTGGGGCCGCTTCCGGATGGCCGGGACGATCGCCGGCGTGATGCTGGCGGTGCTGCTGCACGTCACGGTCGCCCTGGCGGTCATCTCGCTGGGCTACCAGATGGCCGAGCGCCTCGCCGCGCGTGTCCCGCGACTGGCCCGGGCGCTCGCCGTCACCGTGGCCTTCGGGGCCCTGGCGGTGTTCGGGTGGTTCACCCTCGCGTGAGACCGACCTCGGCCAGCCAGCGGGCGGCGAAGGTGCCCCGTGGCAGGTCCTGGGTGACGAGGCCGACGCCGGTGTGGAACGCCACGACCAGCAGGCCCAGCGCGCCGGCGCCGACGATCACGCCCCGCACCCGTTGCGGGACCCAGTCCCGGGCCGTCCGGGAGGCGTGGTGGGCGCGGTGCCACCAGCCGGCCACGGAGGCGGTGACGACGGCGGAGACGATGCTCGCGAGCACCGCGCCCAGGACGGTCCCCATGAGTCCCAGGCGGGAGCTCAGCACGGTCGCGGTCGCGGCGGCCACGGCGCCGCCGACCACCTGGGGCAGGGAGAGGTCGAGGGAGGGCTTCGGGCTGGAGTCGGTCATCACGTACCTGGGTCGGGGTCAAGCGTCCTGGGTACGACGCCCGGCGCGCGCGCGTTGTTCCCCCACGTGAGGCGGCTCACCCACGCCGTACGCGAGCAGGCAGGAGTGGAGCGGGCGCTCAGCGCAGGGCGTACGTCGCCACGGAGACGCCGACGTAGTGCGTCACGAAGGCCAGGATCGTGAAGGTGTGGAACACCTCGTGGAAGCCGAACCAGCGCGGCCACGGGTTGGGCCGCTTGGTGCCGTAGACGACACCGCCGATCGTGTAGAGCGCTCCGCCGGTCGCGATCAGGGCCATCACGGCGGTGCCGGTGCTCGGGCCGTACCGGTCCATGGCGCCGCTGATGAAGTCGCCGAAGAAGAACACCGGGGCCCAGCCGAGCGCCATGTAGATGGGGGCGGAGAGCCAGCGCGGGGCGCCCTTCCAGAAGACCTTCATGAAGACGCCCGCCAGCGCGCCGCCCCAGCAGACGGCGAGCATCGTCCACATGTCGCGGCCCTGGAGCAGCAGCAGTGCGAACGGCGTGCAGGAGCCGGCGATGAGCACGAAGATGTTGGAGTGGTCGAAGCGCTTGAGCATCGAGTGCGTGCCCGGGGACCAGGTGCCGCGGTGGTAGACCGCGGAGACGGTGAACAGGACGAGGGCGGACGCGGCGAACACGGCCGATCCGAGGCGGGTGGTGGCGTCGGGGGACAGCACGACCAGGACGATGCCCGCAGCGAGCGTGAGGGGGGCGGTGGCCAGGTGCAGCCAGCCTCGCAGGCGCGGCTTGACGTCGGCGATCGCTTCGTGGATCGCATCCGTCGCGCCGTCCACGCGCTCGTGGAGCCCGTCGAGCCGGTGGCGGATCACGTCGTTCATACCCCGAAACTACCGGTACGCACCGCAGACGTCACTCTGACGGGAACGGGCAACACCCCACGGGGGGAGTCTCACGCGATCTCGTGGACGTCCTGGACGGGTCAGGTGTCGTCGGCCCCGGGCATCGAGTCGTCGCCGGGCGGCGGGGCAGGGCTTGGTCGGGCACGGGCGACACCCTGGGCCCGGCTAGGATCGAGTGATGGCGAAGTGGAAGGACGCGGTGCGTCGGGTGCTCTACCCGGCCTACGAGCACCGGGTCGTCAAGTTCCTGCCGGCCGATCGCATCCCTGCGCACATCGGCGTCATGCTCGACGGCAACCGCCGCTGGGCCAAGGCCGTCGGCATGGACACGGCCGGGGGCTACCAGGCCGGTGCCGACAACATCTTCCCGCTCCTCGGCTGGTGCGAGGAGGTCGGCGTCAAGGTCGTCACGCTGTGGCTGCTGTCCAGCGACAACCTCACCAACCGCCCGCCCGAGCAGATGGCCGGGCTGCTGCAGATCATCGAGGGAGCGGTCGAGTCGCTCGCCGCCACCGGACGCTGGCGCATCCACCCGGTCGGGGCGCTCGACCTRCTCCCGGCCAGCACCGCGCAGAAGCTCAAGGCCGCCGACGACGCGACCCGCGACGTCGACGGGATCCTGGTCAACATCGCCGTCGGGTACGGCGGGCGCCGCGAGATCGCGGACGCCGTACGGTCGCTGCTCCAGGAGCACGCGGCCCGGGGCACCTCGCTCGAGGAGCTGGCCGACGTCATCGACGTCGACCACATCTCCGACCACCTGTACACCAAGGGCCAGCCCGATCCCGACCTCGTGATCCGCACCTCCGGCGAGCAGCGGCTCGGCGGCTTCCTGCTGTGGCAGTCCGCGCACTCGGAGTTCTACTTCTGCGAGGCGCTGTGGCCCGACTTCCGCCGCGTCGACTTCCTGCGGGCGATCCGTGCGTACGCCGAGCGCGAGCGCCGCTTCGGTTCCTGAGCCGCCGTCACACGGCGTTCACCCCGCGTTCTGGCGTGTCGCTCCGGAACGGCTTCGGGCCAGGCGTACTTTCGGCTCCATCAGCAGGTGGGGAAGCCGGCTGAATCGGGAGGCAGCTGTGGGAGTCACGCACCACTTCGAGGAGCCGTCCGGTCCATGAGTTGAACAGGACCGGGTGTGGTGCGTCGCGCCGGTCCGATAGGGGTAGGCACTCCGTGAGCTCGAACAAGCAGGTCAGCCAGAACCGCACGTATGTCCTCGACACCAGCGTCCTGCTGGCCGATCCCGGCGCCCTGCGTCGCTTCGCGGAGCACGAGGTCGTCCTCCCGGTGGTCGTCATCACCGAGCTCGAGGGCAAACGCCACCACCCGGAGCTCGGGTTCTTCGCGCGCTCGGCGCTGCGCAGCCTCGACGAGCTCCGCGTCCAGCACGGCCGCCTCGACGAGCCGGTCCCGGTGGGCGACGAGGGGGGCAGCGTGCGCGTCGAGCTCAACCACACCGACCCCACCTCGCTGCCGTCGGGCTTCCGGCTGGGTGACAACGACACGCGGATCCTCGCCGTCGCCCGCAACCTGGCCGACGAGGGACACCGGGTCACGCTCGTGTCCAAGGACCTGCCGCTGCGCATCAAGGCGTCCGCGGTGGGTCTCGACGCCGAGGAGTACCGCGCCGAGGCCATCAGCGACTCCGACACCGGCTACACCGGCATGGCCGAGCTCGAGGTCACGTCCAGCGAGCTCGACGAGCTGTACGACGACGGGGTCGTCGACCTGGCCGAGGCCCGCGGTCTGCCGTGCCACAACGGCCTCGTCCTGCTCTCCGACCGGGGTACGGCGCTGGGCCGGGTGGGTCCCGACAAGCAGGTGCACCTGGTGCGCGGGGACCGCGAGGCGTTCGGCATCCACGGTCGCTCCGCGGAGCAGCGGATCGCCCTGGAGATGCTGCTCGACCCCGAGGTCGGCATCGTGTCGCTGGGCGGTCGGGCCGGCACCGGCAAGTCGGCGCTGGCGCTGTGCGCGGGCCTCGAGGCCACCCTCGAGCGGGGCCTGCACAAGAAGGTCGTGGTCTTCCGGCCGCTCTTCGCCGTGGGCGGGCAGGAGCTCGGCTACCTGCCCGGCTCGGAGTCGGAGAAGATGTCGCCCTGGGGCCAGGCCGTGTTCGACACCCTCGGGGCGCTCACCACGCCCGACGTCATCGACGAGGTGATGGACCGCGGCATGCTCGAGGTGCTGCCGCTGACCCACATCCGTGGCCGGTCCCTGCACGACGCGTTCGTCATCGTCGACGAGGCCCAGTCGCTGGAGCGCAACGTGCTCCTCACGGTGCTGTCCCGGATCGGGGCCAACTCCAAGGTGGTGCTCACCCACGACGTCGCCCAGCGCGACAACCTCCGGGTCGGTCGCCACGACGGGATCGTGGCGGTGATCGACAAGCTCAAGGGCCACCCGCTCTTCGCACACGTGACCCTGACCCGGTCCGAGCGGTCGCCGATCGCGGCGCTCGTCACCGAGATGCTGGAGAACGTCACCCTCTGACGCACCTTGCACTGTCCGGTCGCACTCTGTCCGGTCGCACTCTGTCCGGTCGCACTCTGTCCGGTCGCACTCTGTCCGGTCGCACGGTCCGGCTCGCGCCCACGTCCCGGGCGCGAGCCGGACGTGTCTCCCGGAGACTCGACACCGTGGCCGCACCCCGTCCCCGGTACCCGCGCTGCGTGCGATCGATCACCACCACCCTCGACGCCTGGGGCTGGCGTGGCCGATGTGACTCCGGTGACGTGTGAGGCGGGGATCTGGTGGAAAGTGGGACGGGTTTGTCGGTTTGGTTTGCATGGGCTCCCGCACTCCTGCATGGTTGCTCGTGATCGTTTCGTGATCTGTACCCCTGTCGCACCTGTTCCCCCCACTTCTTGACAGGCTCGCGACATCGTCCTGCCCTCGACCCCCCCCCGGTGAGCTCCCCTGTGCCCCTGACGTCCGCGCTCAAGTCCGACCCGAAGCCCGAGAAGCACGTCCCGCGCCACCGTGCGCCCGGCAAGCACAAGGCCGGTCGCTCCTTCCCGGCCCGCCTCGTCCGCACCTCCGTGGTGCTGACCGGCGTCGCGGCCGCCGTGACCGGCGTGAGCGTCTCCGGAGGCGTGCTCGGCGCGTCGACCGGCACCGGTGCCGGCGACCTGGCGGCGGCTGCCGTGGGCGGGGTCACCGTGGCCTCCGCGGACTCGGACCCCAGTGCTCTCGAGCGCCGCGAGTCCGTCGTGCCCGTCTCGCGCTCGGACCGCCGTGGTGCCACGGACGCCACCAAGCGCGCTGCGTTGTCGGTCGCCGAGGGCCCGGCCGTCACCCGCACCGAGGACCTCTCCAGCGCCGACCCGCGCGACATCGCCCGGGCGCTGCTCCCGCAGTACGGCTTCGACTCCTCGCAGTTCTCCTGCCTCGACTCGCTCTACATGAGCGAGTCCGGCTGGCGCATCGACGCCGACAACCCCGGCTCCTCGGCGTACGGCATCCCGCAGGCGCTCACGCAGCTGCACGACCTCCCGGCCGACTACATGACCTCGGCCGAGACCCAGATCCGCTGGGGCCTGGGCTACATCCAGGACACCTACGGCACCCCCTGCAGCGCCTGGTCCTTCAAGGCCGGCAACGGCTGGTACTGAGCCCGACGGCTTGATCCGGGGTTTGCGTCAGCGGGCCTCGAAGACCGTGACCGCCCCGGCGTACTCGCGCTCGCCCGCGAACTCCGGCAGCACGAGGCCGTCGCCGGTCGAGTCCAGGTAGGCCTGGGCGCTCGCGTGGTCGGCGAAGACCGCCCGGGTCTCGAGGTCGTGGCGTCGCACGTCGGCGAAGCGGCGGCGCAGCACCGACTCGCCGGTCTCGCTGCTGAACTGGGTGCGCGGGGGTCGTCCGCCGGCGGCGCGGTGCAGGTCGGCGAGGTGGTCCTGGCCGTTGGTGACCGCGACGAAGGTGCCGCCCGGGCGCAGCACCCGGCGGACCTCGTTGAGGGCCCGCTCCAGGTCGCGCACGTGGTAGAGCATCCACCCGGCGTAGACGACGTCGAAGGACGCGTCGTCGAACGGCAGGTAGCAGATGTCGGCCCGGCGGGCGTCGACCCCGCGGGCCGCGGTGAGCTCGACGAGACGGGGTGAGAAGTCGGTGGCGACGAGCGTGACCCCGGGCAGGTCGTCGATCCGCTCGGCCATCGCTCCGGTGCCGCAGCCGACCTCGAGGACGTGGGCGTCACCGACCAGGGCGCGGTCGATCGCCCGCAGCGCCTCGGACTCGGGGTCCTGGCCGTCGGCGGTGGGCCGCCACACCGACCGGCGGGTCTCCAGCCGGTCCTCGGTGGCGTACTGGTCGCGCACGTGCGCGGGGTCGTCCATCTGGCTCACGGGTGCGTCATCCGTTCCACGTCGAGGGCGTCGTCCAGCTGCTGCTCGGTGAGGTCGCCGCGGTCGACGTACCCCATCGCGAGCACGGTCTCGCGGATCGTGGTGCCGTCCTTCATCGCCCGCTTGACGATCTTCGCCGCCTCCTCGTAGCCGAGGTGCTTGTTGAGGGGTGTCACGACCGACGGGGAGGACTCGGCATACGCGCGCATCCGGTCCACGTCGGCGGTGATGCCGTCGACGCAGCGCCGCGCGAGGAGCGTCGAGGAGGTGGACAGGAGCCGGACGGACTCCAACAGGTTGCGTGCCATCACCGGCATCATCACGTTGAGCTCGAAGCTGCCGGCGGCTCCGGCCCAGGCGACGGTGGCGTCGTTGCCGACCACCTGCGCGCACACCATGAGCGTGGCCTCGGGCAGCACCGGGTTGACCTTGCCGGGCATGATGCTCGACCCCGGCTGGAGGTCGGGGAGGTGGATCTCGGCGAGGCCCGTGGTGGGGCCCGAGGACATCCAGCGCAGGTCGTTGCAGATCTTGGTGAGGCCGACGGCACAGGTCCGCAGCGCCCCGCTGAGCTCGACGAGCGAGTCGCGGGTGCCCTGGGCCTCGAAGTGGTTGCGGGCCTCGGTGAACTCCTGGCCGGTGTCCGCGGCCAGCCGCTCGATCACGGCGGCGGCGAAGCCGGGCGGGGTGTTGATCCCGGTGCCGACCGCCGTGCCGCCCAGCGGCAGCTCGCGGACGCGGGGGAGGACCGCCTCGAGGCGCTCGGCGGCGTAGCGCACGGTGGCGGCGTACCCGCCCATCTCCTGGCCCAGCATCACCGGCGTCGCGTCCATGAGGTGGGTGCGCCCGGACTTGACCACGTCGGCGAACTCGACGGCCTTCGCCTCGAACGACGTGGCCAGCACGTCGAGCGCGGGCAGCAGGTCCTCCACGACGGCCAGCGTCGCGGCGACGTGGATCGAGGTCGGGAAGGTGTCGTTGCTGCTCTGCGAGGCGTTGACGTGGTCGTTGGGGTGGACCTCGACGCCCGCGCGGGCGGTGAGGGAGGCGAGCACCTCGTTGGTGTTCATGTTGGAGCTGGTGCCGGACCCCGTCTGGAAGACGTCGATCGGGAAGTGGTCGTCGTGCGCACCGGCGGCCACCTCGGCGGCGGCGGCGGCGATGGCCGCGGCCCGCTCCTCGGTGATGACGCCGAGCTCGCCGTTGACCCGGGCGGCGGCGCCCTTGACGAGCGCCAGGGCCTGGACGTGCCGGCGCTCCAGCCGGCTGCCGCTGATCGGGAAGTTGTCGATCGCGCGTTGGGTCTGGGCCCGCCACAGGGCGTCGACGGGGACCTCGACGTCGCCCATGGAGTCGTGCTCGGTGCGTGTCTGGCTCATGTGCTCGACGCTACCGCGGGTCCCGGGTGCCCTGTCCCCACCCCGAGGGACCGCGACGGGCCACGTAGAGGAAGTACTGCTCCGGGCGGTCCTGGAGCAGGACGTCGTACGCCCGCTCCTCGGCGGCCCCGAAGACGTCCTCGAGGGCCGTGAGCAGCTCGGGGGAGCGGGCCGCCGACCACACGACGAGCACCCCCCGGTCGTGGAGGACCTCGCGGCAGCGGGCCAGGAAGTCGCGGCCGTAGACGTCGGCGTTGCCGTCGTGCACGAGGTAGCCCGGGCCGTTGTCGACGTCGAGCAGCAGCAGGTCGTGGGTGTCACGGGCCTCCGCGATGGCCATCAGGATGTCGGCGTTGACGATCCGCACCCGCCGGTCGGCGAGCAGCGCCGGCCCGTGCGGCACCGTGCCGT
>NZ_JBFUMD010000071.1:0-11061 GCF_054049555.1 Nocardioides sp. P5_C9_2 | reverse complement strand
TGCTCACCCATCTCGAGCGAGCCGACCGCGTCGAAGTGGTCGCGCTCGGCCCAGTCGTCGGTGATCAGGTCCCGGTAGTCCTGGAGGCGGATCTCGACCCGGTCGCCCAGCCCCCGCTCGGCGATCCGCGCGTCGATGAACTTCTTCTGCTCCGCTGCGATGGTCACGCCGGTGACCTGCGCGCCGAAGTGCTCGGCGGCGTGCAGGGACAGCGATCCCCAGCCGCAGCCCACGTCGAGCATCCTCATGCCGGGCTCGAGGCCGAGCTTGGTGCAGACCAGGTCGAGCTTGGCGCGCTGCGCCTCCTCGAGCGGGGTGTCGGGGGTGGCGTGGTAGCCGCAGCTGTAGGCCATCTGCGGCTCGAGGATCAGGGAGTAGAACTCGTTGGAGAGGTCGTAGTGGTGGCTGATCGCCGACCGGTCGCGACCCAGTGTGTGCAGCCGGCCCTTGATCCGTGCCTGCGAGGCGGGCGGCGCCGGCGGGCGGCTCAGCACGCCGAGGCCGGCCGCGGTGCGCAGCGCGTCCACGAGGGCGCGCGGCGAGAGCCGGGGGCCGGACAGGCCGCGCTCGTCACCGACGGCGAAGGCGTGGGTGAGGGCGGAGTCGAGGTCCCACCCGTCCTGCTCGGGGACGTCGAGCTCGCCGGTGACGTAGGCCTGCGCGGCGCCCAGCTCGCCCGGGTGCCACAGCAGGCGGCGCAGCGCGTCGGGGGAGCGCAGCACGACCAGCGGCGCGTCCTCGGGCCCTGCGACCGAGCCGTCCCACACCTGCAGTCGCACGGGCAGGTCGCCGGCGAGGAACGGTCGGGCCGCCTCGGCGAGACGCTGCGCGATCCCCGTCGTCGTCCGGGTCGGTGTGGCCGTGGTCGTCATCAGGCCTCCCGGCCGAAGGTCATCTGCTGCACGTCGATGTAACCGCTGGCGAAGCCGGCCTGCGAGTAGGCGAGGTAGAAGTGCCAGATTCGCATGAAGAGGTCGTCGAAGCCCAGGGAGAGCACGTCGTCGCGGCAGGCCAGGAACGTCTCGTCCCAGTGGCGCAGGGTCTCGGCGTAGTGGCTGCCCATGGACAGCCGCTCGGTGAGGCGCAGGCCGGTCTCGTCGCGGGTGATCTGGTCGATCACCTCGGTGCTCGGCAGGAAGCCGCCGGGGAAGATGTACTTGTTGATCCAGGTGTGGGTGCCGCGGGTGGCCAGCATCCGGTCGTGCGGCATCGTGATGGCCTGGATGGCCACCTTGCCGCCCGGGGCGAGCACCCGGTCGATGGTCTGGAAGTAGGTGCCMCAGAACTCGTGGCCCACGGCCTCGATCATCTCGACCGAGAGCACCGCGTCGTACGTCGCGCCGTCCGCACCGAGGGCGCGGTAGTCCAGCAGCTCGATCCGCACCCGGTCGGCGAAGCCGGCCTCGGCGACCCGCCGCTCTGCGAGCTCGAGCTGCTCCACCGAGAGGGTGATCGAGTGGACCTCGGCGCCGCGGCGGGCGGCGCGGATGGCCAGCTCCCCCCAGCCGGTGCCGATCTCGAGGACCCGGGAGCCCTCGGTGACGCCGGCCTGGTCGAGGAGGCGCTCGACCTTGCGGCCCTGCGCCGCCGCGAAGTCAGGGGAGTGGGTGCGCGGGTGGCCGCCTTCGGCGCCCTCGGGCGGTGCCGCCACGAGGAAGCGGTCGGTGTCGGCGGCCGGGTCGCGGGTCTCGACCAGCGAGGTGTCGAAGAGCGCCGAGGAGTAGCTCAGCGTCTCGTCGAGGAAGAGCGCGAACAGGTCGTTCGACAGGTCGTAGTGGTGCGAGATGTTGGCCTGGCTGTTGTCCTCGGTGCTGACGTGGTGGCTGGGCGTGCGGTGCGTGACCAGCGCGCGCAGCTTCTGCAGCGACCCGGGGACCAGGGTGGCGATGCGGGCCGAGGGCACGGTGAGGAATCCGGCCACGTCCTCGGCGTCCCAGGCCCCGGTGAGGTAGGACTCGCCGAACCCGATCAGGCCGTCGCGGCCGAGCCGCGCGTAGAACTCGTCGGGGCGGTGGATGGTCATGACCGGACCGCCCTGGCCGAAGGTCAGCCCGGTCGGCTCCTCGACGACGCGCACCGCGAGGCGGCGGACGGCGGCACGGAAGAGCTTGCGGGCGACCGCGGCGGAGATCGCGGTGCGCGGTCCCGGGCGGAGCGGCTCGAGCGAGGGGAGGCTGTCGGCGGCTGCGCGGGCCTGATCGGCGTCGGTGGCGGGCGCGTTGTCGAGCGTCATCGGACACCTTCCTGATGGTGGGTCGGGCGGGGACGGACGGGCAGGCGGCGCGCCCACAGCCAGATGCCGTGGACGCGGATGAGCAGGCTCCCGCGCAGGGCCGCGCCCGCGGTGCGGCGGAGCGGCACGTCGCTGCGGGTGCCCGTCAGCGAGGCGCTGAAGGGAGCGGAGTCGCCGTCGGCGGCGTCGTGGCCGCGCAGGGTGACGGCGATGTCGAGCCGGTCGCTCGGGACCGGCACGGCGATGTCGTACCAGCCGTCGACGCCGTGGAAGGGCGAGACGTACATCGCCTTGTCGGTGCGGGCGCGGCCCTGGGCGTCGGGGTGGACGAGGTAGGCGTGCCGGTCGCCGTACGTGTTGTGCACCTCGACCACGACGGCGGCCTGGGCGCCGGTGTGGTCGAAGCACCAGAACACGCTGATCGGGTTGAAGCAGTGCCCCAGGGACCGCGGGTGGGCGGCCATCAGGATCCGACCCGAGCCGGGGCCGGCACCCAGCGTGACGCCGTTGTCGCCGAGGAAGCCCTCCACGTTGGCGCGCAGGGTGGCGCCGGGGTCGCCGAGGTGGTCGCGCGCCTCGAAGCGGGCCAGCGGGCCGTGGTCGGGCAGGTCGTCGAGGTCGACGAGCCAGCACGTCGAGCGGTGCTCGAAGCGGCGCTCGATCGGCGTACGACGCGTGTGCCGGATGGTGGTCTCGAAGCGGCCGGGGCGTACCGGGGCGGCCTTCTCGGGGCGCACCCACGAGAGGCCGAGGCGGGTGGCCGCGGCCAGGCCGGAGCGGGCGCCGTCCTCGTGGAAGCCCCAGCCGTGGTAGGCGCCGGCGAACGCCAGCCGGTCGGTGTCGATCTCGGGGAGCCTGCCCTGCGCCGCGACGGACTCGGGGGTGTAGAGCGGGTGCTCGTACTCCATCCGGTCGATCACGGTGGCCGGGTCGACGAGGTGCTCCCCACCCAGGGTCACCAGGTAGTGCGTCTCGGTGGGCAGCCGCTGGAGGCGGGTCAGGTCGTAGGTGACCGTGACGGCGCCGGTCGCGTCGAGGGGACGCTGGAAGTTCCACGACGAGCGCGCGCCCTCCGCGTCCGGCAGCAGCGAGGTGTCGGTGTGCAGCAGGGCCGTGTTGGGGGAGTAGGGGAGCGCGCCGAGGACCTCGCGCTGGAGGGCGGTCGGCTCCTCGAGCATGCTCAGCGCCTGCGAGGGGTGCGTGGCGACGACCACGGCGTCGTACGACGCGGTCTCGCCGCTGCCGTCGGTGACCTCGACGCCGTCGGGGGTCTCGCGCACCGAGGTCACCTTGGTCCCGAGGCGGATCTCGGAGAGGTGCTCGGCGACGGCGGCCACGTAGGTGCCCGAGCCGCCGGTGACGGTGCGCCACTCGGGGGAGCCGAAGATGCCCAGCATCCCGTGGTGCTCGAGGAACGTGAAGAGGTAGCGCGCCGGGTAGTCCAGCGACGTCGCCGGGTCGCACGACCAGACGGCGGCCACCAGCGGCTCCATGAAGTGCCGCACGAAGTGGGCGCTGAAGCCRCCCTCGTCGAGGAATGCCCGCAGGGTCTGGTCCTGGCTGCTGTCGTAGGCACCGTCGGACGCGGAGCCCGAGGCCGCGAGCACCACCCGGGCGCGGCGGTGGAAGCGCGGGATCTCGGCGAGCATCCGCCAGTGGGCGGGCGACGTCACCGCGGCGCGCGTCGGGAACAGGCCGCGGGCCCCCAGGGCGCCGGCGTACTCGACGCCGGTCTGCCGGTCGGAGACCGACAGCGACATCTCGGAGGGCTGGGTCGCGATGTCGAGCTCGGCGAAGAGGCGCAGCAGGGTCGGGTAGGTGCGCCGGTTGTGGACGATGAAGCCGGTGTCGATGCGCAGCTCGCCGTCGTCGGTGGGCACCACGTGGGTGTCGGCGTGCCCGCCCAGGCGCTCGTCGGCCTCGTAGAGGGTGACGTGCGCGGTCCGGGACGCGACGTACGCGGCGGTCAGTCCGGCCACGCCGGAGCCGACGACGGCGATGCGTCGCGGGGCGGCCGTGCTCACGTCGCCTGCGAGAAGTCGAACAGGACGACCGGGGGCAGGGTCGGCTCGTCGGACCCGCCGGCGGGCTCCACCGTGAGGCCGACCGCCGTCGCGTTCGCGGCGTCGCCCTCCAGGACCATCTGCTGGTCCTCACCGGGCGGCATCAGGCCTGCGGGGACCATCTCCCCCTCCGGGGACTGGAGCCACAGCTCGAAGACCTTGCCCTCGGGGGCAGGGGCCATGCCCTCGGTGGTGATGACCGCCTTGCCGGCGGACTCCGAGAGGGTGACGGTCGCCTTGCCCGACTTGCCGAGGTCGACGGCCACCGAGTGGGCGTCGGGAGCGCTGAGGACGCGCTCGGCGGCGGTCAGCGAACCGTCCTGCGAAGCGGTCCAGGGCTGCCAGAGGGCCGCACCGACACCGAGGATCGCCACCACCGCAGCGGCGACGAGGAAGGGAAACCAACGGCGCTGCACCACCGGGGTGCGTTCGACCACGGGAGGGAGGGGGCGGATCTGGGAGATGCCGGCGAGCACCGAGTCGCGCAGTGCGGGCGGCGGGGTCGCGAGGGTCGTCTCGGAGAGCAGGCCGGCGGCCTCGCGCAGCGAGGCGACCTCGGTCCGGCAGTCCTCGCACTCGGCGAGGTGCTGCTCGAAGCGCGCGCGCTCGATGTCGTCGACCGCGTCCAGCGCATAGGCGCCGGTCAACTGGTGGATGTCGTTCATGACCCAACTCCCATCGCGTCGCGCAGCCGGATGAGTCCGTCCCGGATGCGGGTCTTGGCGGTGCCGACCGGTACGTCGAGCATCGTGGCCACCTCGGTGTGCGTGTACCCGCCGAAGAAGGCGAGCTCGACCGCCTCGCGCTGCACGGCGGTCAGGGTGGAGACGGCGCCCCGCACCCGCTGTGCCTCCAGCGAGGAGTGGGCGGCCTCGGCCGTCTGGTCGTGGTCGACCTGACGGGTCTCACGGTGGTAGGTCGCGTCCCGCTGGGTGGCGGCCTCGGCCGAGCGGACCCGGTCGACGGCCTTGCGGTGCACGATCGTCAGCAGCCAGCCCAGGGCGCTGCCCCGTGCGGGGTCGTAGCGGCTGCTGCTGCGCCAGGCGTCGAGGTAGGCCTCCTGGACCACTTCCTCGGCGTGGGCGGGATTGCGTACGACGCGCAGCGCCAGGCCGTAGGCACGCGACGACGTGGCGTCGTACACCTGCGCGAAGGCGGCCTCGTCCCCGCGACTGCACTGCTGCAGGAGCGAGGCGAGCTGGCCGGCACTGGTCGTGCCGGCGGGGGAGGCCCCCGACGGGGCGCCCGGTGCGGGCGCCCCGTCAGGTACGGCTCTGATGTGGTCCACGTCGGTGATCCTTGCCTAGCCGTCGTCTATCGAACAATCACATCTGCGGCATCAGGACGCTGTCGACCACGTAGACCGTCGCGTTGGCCGTCGGGACGTTGCCGCAGACGACGGTGGCGCCCTCGACGGTGAAGTCCTCGCCCGAACCCTCGACCATGACCTGGTCCTTGTTGAGGGTGTCGTGGGTGCCGGCCACCTCGTCCGGGCCCAGCTGCTCCCCGACGACGTGGTGGGTGAGCACCGCGGTCAGCGCCTTCTTGTCCGCGAGCAGGGCGTTGAGGTCCTTCTCGGGGATCTTGGCGAACGCGTCGTCGGTCGGTGCGAAGACCGTGAGGGCCTCGGCCGAGTTGAGGGTGTCGACCAGACCGGCCGCCTCGACGGCGGCAGTCAGGGTCGTCAGCAAGGGGTTGTTCGAGGCCGCGGTGGCGACCGGGTCGTCGGCCATGCCCTCGACCGAACCCGGACCGGAGGTCGGGACGCCGGCGCAGCCGGGACCGAAGGGGGCGGCGGCCTCGTCGGTCATGGCGGACTCCGACTCCATCGGCGACTCGGACTCCATGGGGGTCTCGGAGGCGCTGCTGGTGGTCTCGTCGGAGGCGGAGTCGGCCTCGTCAGAACCACCGCAGGCAGCCATGCCGAGGGACATCGTCAGGGCGAGTGCGGCCAGACCGGACGTGCGAGCAATGCGGTTCATGAGGGAACTGCCTTTCGTGAGTGGCTCCGGGGCCGTGGGGGTCCCCGGGAGGGTTTACGGGGATGGTTCGGCACCGCCCGCGGGGTGGATTGGTGCCGATCGGGAAAAGTGCAAGGAAAGTTGAAGAAGAAATGAGGAATGGGACCCGGGCTCCCCTGAGGCCCAGGTCCCACGGGACCGCGCACCGTCGTGGACGGCGTCGTGCTGCGGCGCACGGCTCAGCCGACGTTGACCGCGATCTCCTGGATGCCGCTCGAGCCCTCCGGGAAGGGCGACGCGCGGACGGCTGTCTGGACGTCCCCGTCCTTGTTGGTGGCGCGGCTGGCCACGAAGTGCTGGCCGGGCTCGGCGTCCCACTCGTAGAACCACTGGCGCCAGTAGTCGTCGCCGGCGTCCGGGCCGAGCTCGGCCTTCTGCCACGGCCCGCCGTCGATGCGGACCTCGACGCCCTGGATGCCGACGCCCTGGGCCCAGGCCACGCCGCCGATGAAGGTCTTGCCGGGCTTGCCGTCCGAGAGCGGCTTGGGGGTGTCGATGCGGCTGGAGAGCTTGATCGGGGCGTCGATCGCCCAGTCCCGCTCGGTCCAGTACGCCTGCTGGTCGTCGTACGTCGTGAGGGTCATCCGGGTGATCCACTTGCAGGCGCTGACGAAGCCGTACAGGCCCGGGACGACCATCCGCACCGGGAAGCCGTGCTCGCGGGGCAGGGGCTCGCCGTTCATGCCGAGGGCGAGGAGGGCGTCGCGGCCGTCCAGGGCGACCTTGAGCGGCACCGAGATGGTCATGCCGTCGACGTCGGTGCACAGGATCTGGTCGGCCCCGGTGGCGTCGATCCCGGCCTTGTCGAGCACGTCCTGGAGGGGTACGCCGAGCCAGCGGGCGGCGCCGATGTAGGGGCCGCCGACGTCGTTGGAGACGCAGGTCAGGGTGATGTCGCGCTCCACGACCCGCATCGCGGCGAGGTCGTCGAAGGACAGCTCGACCTCCTGCTCGACGTCGCCGTCGATGGTCAGCGACCAGGAGTCGACGTCGATGGCCGGGACGGTGAGGGCGGTGTCGACGCGGTAGAAGTCGTCGTTGGGGGTCCGGAAGGCAGAGATGCCGGGGACCCGCTCCTCCAGGCCGCCCGGCAGGGCGGCGGTCTTCTCGGCGGCGGCCGGCAGGGAGATGTCCGTGCCACTCAGGCGGATCTGCGACACCCAGCGGCCCGCGCCGGCGATGGCGGCCGCGGCGAGGGCGGCGCCACCGGTGGCGATGAGGACCGTGCGACGCGACGCGGACGACGGGGTCGGCTCGGCGTGGTCCSTCGACTCCTCGTCCCCGCGCTCGACGGGTGTCCCGGAGGACTGCGGTGCGGGGGCCGCGTACCGGTACAGGCCCGCCAGGCTCAGGGCGCCGACCAGCGCGGCCACGGCGCTGGGCACCAGGTCGAGCGCGCCGGCGCTGGGCCGCATCAGGGCGAGGACGCCGGCGACGGCGGCGAGGCCGACCAGCATGCAGATGCCGACCACGAGGTGGCGTGCGGCCACGATCCCGGCCACCCCGGCCAGGACCAGCACCACGACGAGGACCGATCCCACCAGGATCGCCTTGTCCGCGGTGCCGAAGGTGCGGATCGCCCACTCCTTCATCGGGGTGGGGGTGAGGTCGATGACGGTGGAGCCCACCGCCAGCACGGGGGAGGCGGCCGGCACCGTGAGGGCCGCCACGAGGTGGGCGGCGGCCATCCCGAGGAGGGTCGCGAGGACGCCGTACAGGGCTTGGAGCAGTCGGGTGAGCACGTCAGGTGTTCGGCGCCCGCGGTCGCACGGATGGGTCTGCGGCAGGATGGCGGCCATGACCACACCACCCGGGGAGCTCGTGCACTACGCGGTCGCGGACGCCGTCGCGACGATCACCCTCGACTCGCCCCACAACCGCAACGCCCTGAGCAGGCAGCTGGTGACCGAGCTCTTCGGCCACCTCGAGCGCGCCGGGGCCGACGACGACGTCCGCGTCGTGCTCATCGAGAGCTCCGGGAAGGTCTTCTGCTCCGGCGCCGACCTGGGGGAGGCCACCACCGAGGGCATGGAGGCCGGGGCCCGGCGCATCGTCGACCTCCAGCGCCTCGTGGTGACGCTGGACAAGCCCGTGGTCACCAAGAACCTCGGCGCCGTGCGCGCCGGCGGGATCGGCATCGTCGCCGCCGCGGACATCGCCATCAGCGCCGACGAGGCGACCTTCGCGCTGACCGAGGTCAAGCTCGGGCTGGCCGCCGYGATCATCAGCCTGACCGTGCACCACCGGATGAACCCCCGCGCCGCGGCCCTCACCACCCTGGGCGGCGAGGTCTTCAGCGGCATCGACGCCGCGGCGTACGGACTGGTGACGCAGAGCGTCCCGRCGGCCGAGCTCGACGCGCGCGTGGCGGAGGTGTGCGCCAGCCTGGCGACGGGCGCGGCCCAGGGGCTGCGCGAGTCCAAGCGGATCCTCAACGCCGACCTGGTCCGCCGCATCGACGAGCGCGGGGCCGAGATGGCGGCCCTCAGCGCGAGCCTCTTCGCCAGCGACGAGGCTCGCGAGGCGATGACGGCCTTCCTCAACCGCGGGAAGTAGCGGCCCCGGTCCGGTCCCGGTCGTCACTTCTTCGTCCGGCGGTCCGGCCTAGTAGTGTGGATCTTCTGCCGTCTCGGGTGTGGGAGCCCGGGAGGTTGCGCGTGCACAGGGGGAAGCCGGAGTGAGCGAAGAGCTCGAAGGACGCGAGATCGCGGCCGAGCAGGAGTACGTCGACCGCGTCTACGTCCAGCTCGAGGCGAGCGCCCGCAGCGCCCAGCAGCTCGCCGCCGAGGGCCACGGGCGCGGGCGGCTCGGCCACGAGGGCGGTCTCGTCGAGCGCGATGCGATGGTCTTCCAGGCGGCGAAGCGGATCGCCCAGCTCGACGCCGCCCACGAGGGGCTGGTCTTCGGCCGTCTCGACCTCGACGCGGCCATCGACACCGAGCCCCGCTACATCGGCCGCATCGGCCTGCGCGACGCCCAGCGCGACTCGCTGCTCATCGACTGGCGCGCCCCCGCGGCCGCCGTGTTCTACCAGGCCACCGCCGCCGAGCCGCAGGGCGTGATCCGCCGCCGGGTGCTCCGAGCGGACCACCGGACCGTCGTCGGGGTCGAGGACGAGCTCCTCGACGCCGAGGCGCTCGAGGCGGCGGGGACCGAGCTGCCGATCATCGGCGAAGGCGCGCTGATGGCCCAGCTGAGCCGCGCCCGCGACCGGAGCATGCACTCCATCGTCGCCACCATCCAGGCCGAGCAGGACAAGGCGATCCGCGCGCCCGGCAAGGGTGTCGTGTCGATCTCCGGCGGGCCGGGCACCGGCAAGACGGTCGTCGCGCTGCACCGCGCGGCGTACCTCCTCTACTCCGACCGGCGCCGCTACGAGTCCGGCGGCGTGCTCGTCGTCGGTCCCAGCGGCGTCTTCATGCGCTACATCGAGCGGGTCCTGCCCAGCCTCGGCGAGACCGCCGTGGCACTGCGCAGCCTCGGCGAGGTGGTCGACGGGGTTCGCGCGACCCGCCACGACGAGCCGGCGGTCGCCGACGTGAAGGGTGCCGCCCGGATGGCCGAGCTGATGCGGCGCACCGCGCGCCAGCAGGCGCCCGGCAGCCCGACCGAGTACAGCGTGTTCTGGCGCGACGACCGGCTCGTGCTCGACCGGGGCGTCCTGGGCCGGGTCCGCCGCCAGCTCATGACCCAGGGCCGCCGCAACCGCCAGCTGCCCCGGGTGGCCAACGCGCTCCTCGACGCCATGTGGCGCCAGGTGCGCGGCGAGCGCGGTCGCGAGCGGGGCCGCGAGGCCTTCAACGACGACATGCTCTCCACCCCCGCGTTCGTCGACTTCGCCTCCGCGTGGTGGCCGCCCCTCGATGCGCCCACCGTGCTGGGCTGGCTGGCCGACCCCGAGGTCCTCGCCCGCGTCGGCGAGGGCGTCGTGACGCCCGAGGAGCAGCGCCTGCTCAGCAAGTCGTGGACCGGCGGCGGGCTCTCCGTCGAGGACGTGGCCCTGCTCGACGAGCTGCGCTACGCGCTCGGGGACGTGCCGCTGCGGACCGACGCCGACCACGACCGCGACGACACCGTCACCGCGACCGAGGGCGGGGTCGACCTCCAGGAGCTCACCACCGCCTCCGAGCGCGAGTACGCCCCGACGGGGCGGGCCTGGGCCCCGCCCACCCACCGCATCGAGGACGACGGCTTCGCGCACGTGCTCATCGACGAGGCGCAGGACCTCACCCCCATGCAGTGGCGGATGGTCGGTCGCCGGGGTCGGACCGCGAGCTGGACGATCGTGGGCGACCCGGCGCAGTCGTCGTGGCCGGTGCCGACCGAGAGCGCCGAGGCCCGCGCCGAGGCGCTCGAGGGCAAGCAGGTCCACGAGTTCCACCTCTCCACCAACTACCGCAACTCGGCCGAGATCTACGAGTACGCCGCGTCGTACGCGCAGCGGGTGGGCCTGGACGCCGACCTGCCGGACGCCGTGCGCCGCACGGGCGAGGCCCCGCGCGAGCTGCCGGACACCCCCGACCTCGAGGCCGCCACCCGCGCGGCCGTCGTCGAGGTCGCCGCCGGCGTGCAGGGCACCGTCGGCATCGTCGTGCCCGCGGCCCGCCGCTCGGAGGTCAACGCCTGGCTCTCGTCGTGGCCCGAGCTGGCCGAGGACGCCCGCGGCGCCCGCGCCGCGGTGGACTCCTCGGTGGCGCCGAGCGGGGAGGACCGGGTCGTGGTGCTGACCGGCCTCGACACCAAG
>NZ_JBFUMD010000070.1:0-11159 GCF_054049555.1 Nocardioides sp. P5_C9_2 | reverse complement strand
GGTGAGCGTGTCGTCGGCGACGCGCAGTCAGACTGATGTGCACGGGTTGGATGCCGCAGGACGTTGCTTTCGGCAGGGGCTGGACCGCGTGTCTACGGACGAGCGTCACAGCAGGGACCAGCACCAGCCGGCGAGCCCACGGTCAGGCGGGTGGCCGGCGTGTCAGCTGTCGGGCAGACCGAGCAGGCGACCCCTGCGCGGTGACCCACGGATCTTGTGAGTCAGGCCCCGGCCCGCAACCCCTCAGCAGTCCTGAGCGGGTTCATACCGTCTAGCGTCTRAGGTCGGCGAGAAGCGCTGTCACTCGTGACTTGATCTCGTCACGGATGGGGCGGACCGCTTCGAGGCCTTGACCGGCCGGGTCGTCCAAGACCCAGTCCTCGTAGCGCTTGYCCGGGTAGAAAGGGCACTCGTCGCCGCAGCCCATGGTGACCACGACGTCGGCCTCGCGCACGGCGGCGTCGGTCAACAGCTTGGGCTCATTGGCGGCGATGTCGATGCCTTCCTCGGCCATAGCCGCGACCGCCACCGGGTTGATCTGGTGGCCGGGCTGGGAGCCGGCCGAGAGGACCTGGACCCGGTCGCCGGCGAGCTGCTGGAGGTAGCCGGCGGCCATCTGGGAGCGCCCGGCGTTGTGCACGCAGACGAAGAGGACGGTGGGTAGGTCGGTCATCGGGGCTCCCGGGACGGTAGGGCGACGGGTGTGGGGTGCAGCAGGCGTACGACGGCGAGCGCGAGCCCGCCGCCGATGGCTYGCATGAGTACGAAGGCCGGGGCCGAAGCCGGTGCGATGCCCGAARAGGTGTCGGACATCGTCCGAGCCACAGTGACAGCGGGGTTGGCGAAGCTCGTCGAGCTGGTGAACCAGTACGCGGCCGTGATGTAGCCCCCGACTGCGAACGCGACGGTCTCGATCCGCGGCGAGCGGAGCGCTCCGAAGACGATCAGGACCAGCCCGAACGTCGCCACGACCTCGCCGATCAGTTGGCCGGAGCCACCGCGATCGTGCGTCGAGATCGAGACGGCGGCGAGGTCGAACATCACGTTGGCGAGCACGACGCCCACGAGGCCACCGCACACCTGCGCTGCGACCAGGACCGCTGCAGTGCCGGCCGACACGCGCCCTAGCGCCGCTTCCACGGCCGTGACCACCGGATTGAACGACGCCGACACCGGCTGGAACGCCAGGATCAGCGCGACGAGCACGGCACCGGTCGCGACGCTGTTCTGCAGCAGCTGCAGCCCGACGTCGTCCGGCGACAGCCGCTGCGCCGCGATGCCCGACCCCACCACGGCACACACCAGGAACGCGGTGCCGAGCAGCTCCGCCGTCGCCCGGCGTACGAGGTCCGGGGTTGGGCCCGAGCTCACGCGGAGACGCCGCCGAGCAGCGCGGCCAGGTCTGCGAGCGCGGTCGGGTTCACCCGGTAGTAGACCCACACCCCGCGCTTCTCGCGGTCCAACAGGCCGGCCTCGTGCAACAGCTTGAGGTGGTGGCTCACCGTCGGCTGCGAGAGGTCGAACGCGTCATTGAGGTCGCACACGCAGGCCTCGCCGTCGGCGTGCGACGCCACCAGCGACAGCAGCCGCAGGCGAACCGGGTCGGCGATCGCCTTCAGCAGCGGAGCGATGCGCGAGGCAGCCTCGGCCGACATCGGCTCCCGGGTCACCGGCGAACAGCAGGCGACCGCCTCGACAGGAGTGAGCTCGAGCAGAGACTTCGACATGTGCCGATATTGACAGATGTCGATGCCTGGTGCCAACCTCTCATGACATCGAAGTTCGTCTATGTCTGAGGAGACAGTCAGCCATGTCCCGCATCCAGCTCGCGCTCAACGTCAACGACATCGACCAGGCGGTCGAGTTCTACTCGACCCTGTTCGACACCCCACCGGCCAAGCGCCGACCCGGCTACGCCAACTTCGCGGTCGCGAATCCGCCGGTGAAGCTCGTCTTGTTCGAGAACCCCGCAGCTACCGGCACCCTCAACCACCTCGGCGTCGAACGCTCCTCGATGGGCGAGGTCCAGTCCGAAGCCRACCGCCTCGAAGCCGCCGGCCTCACCCTGGACGTCGAAGGCGACGTTGTGTGCTGCTACGCCCGCCAGGACAAGCACTGGGTCACCGGACCCGACACGCAGCGCTGGGAGAACTACGTCGTCCTCGCCGACGCCCACCCAGAGCTCGAGGGAAAGACCGACACCGAGATGGCCGAAGCCGCAGCCACCAACGGCTGCTGCGGCGCCACACATCCGTCCACGGACACCGCTGCGTCTGATGAGTGCTGCGCCTAGACGCGGACCCGGCGACATACTCTCCGCATGGGTGTTTGCAACTACCTCGTCGAGGGGGTCTCCGCATCGGGCAAGACAGCGGTGTACCGGGAGCTGATGCGGCGTGGCTACCAAGCGATCAACGGTGACAGGGAACTCGCGTACCAGGGCGACCCTCAGACCGGTGAGGCGACCGACACGGCCGACCACGAGCACCACATATGGGACATAGATCTCGTGCGAGCGAGGGCAGCCGATCGACGCGAGCGCGCAACCTTCTTCTGCGGGGGCTCGCGGAACTTCCACACGTTCCTCGACGTGTTCGACGAGGTCTTCGTCCTCGACATCGACACCGACACCCTGCACCAACGTCTCGATCAGCGCCAGTCGGGCGAGTGGGGCTCCGAGCCTTCCGAGCGCGACCTCGTCGTCCGCCTTCACGGGACGAAGGAGGACATCCCAGCCGCGGGCGTGGTGATCGACGCGACCCGTCCGCTCCCGGACGTCGTTGACGAGATACTCAGTCATGTGGGGAAGGCCTCACCAGTCGGCGACGTGTAGCCGCGGATCGACGCACGTCCGCCCCTCGCCGGTTGCGCCCACCTCCAGCCGCAGATGGAGGCTCCGTGGCTCCCTCAGGTCGCATACTGCTCAGGTGCTGACGACGGCTCGGCTGTGGATTCGCCCCTTCACCCTTGGAGACGTACCCGATGCGACCGCTGCCATCGGGCTGCTCCTGGATAGTGACGAGCGAAACCGCGAGTGGATTGCCACCCTCGGCGTCGACCCCGGTCGCCTCCGCGTAGTCGAACCCCTCGACCCCCGTGTGGCGATCGCACTGATCCGGCCAGGCGTCCGACGGTCACAAGGGGACCACACAGACGTGAGGCTGACCTACTGCCCGACTCGGCCGTCGATGCACTCGCGCAGCAGGTCGGCGTGTCCGCAGTGCCGGGCGTACTCCTCGATCCGGTGGACCCACAACTCACGCACCGCGACACCACGTGCGCCGATCCGCTCACCCGGGTCCGGATGCTCGGCCAACGCCAGGTCAGTAGCGGCCTGCTCCCGAGCAAGATCGTCGAGTGCGCCGTCGACCGTCGCCTGCTCGCCGACGGCTTGCTCGAAGTCGGCATCGCCCTCGCCGTACAGCTTCGGCGCGGGCTCCCCCGGCACGAACCAGTTGCGCCAGTCCCTTTCCGCCTCGGCCAGGTGACGCACGAGTCCAAGTAACGACATGGTCGACGGCGGCACCGAGCGACGCGCCAACTGCTCGGGGCCCAGGCCCTCGCACTTCATCAGCAGGGTCAACCGATAACTGCTCAGGTAGTCCTGCAGCGTCGCCAACTCGCCGTCCGGGCTGACTCCGTCACTGTTGCGAGGATCAGCCGCCGGATCTGCCCACATATCCGGGTAGATGCTCGCCTGACTCCAGCGTTCGGGCACGTCATTCATCCGGCCATGGTGTTGGCCGAGAGCCCGCGCCGCAAGCGATCCAGCTTTCCACTCATGGCAGATCCACGCATCTGTTCTCGGCGACGCGAAATGCTGGATGCACGCCTGGAAGGTCCGACCCTGCCGGGTTCGAGTGACTCAGCCGCCGAACCGCCACAGTTGCAGGTCGCCGTACAGGGCACTGCCGCTCGGTGGGATGTGCCCGACGTACCAACCGAACTTCCCCGGGACGTTGTACTTGGCTGGGATGGTCGCCGTGCCGGCGTGCGTCGGATCCGTCCAGCTCGGCTCCGGCTCCCGAGCCGGCACCCAGATCTTGAACGTCAGGGCCGATCCGACAACCCGGGCGCAGACCCGCCACGGCAAGGGCAGGTACGCGCCGTACGGCGAGACGACGGCACCCACGTCCTTGTTCGCGATACCGGTGAACACCTCGGGCGAGGCAGTGTCCCAGCCGACGACCCACAACGTCCAGTACGCCTGGGCCCACACGTTCTTGTCGACAGTCAGCGCCAACATCCGGCTCCCAAGCCCGGTCACGAAACGAAGTGCGACGCCCTCCTGGATGGACTGGGTGGACTCGTACTGCCAACTGGCGCAGACCTGGCCGTCGCGAAACGACGGCTGCCCGGTCGGCCAGAACACCTCGCGCAGGTTGGCCCCGGTGTTCGTCGCGGGTGCCGACATGTTGATCACGCCGTTGGAGATCGCGACCTTGAAGCGGTCGTTCCCGTCGGCGGTGAGGACCCGCGTCGTGAGTCTGCTTCCGATCGGCATGAGCTGACTCGTCGGGGCCTGCGCCCCGACGGGGCTCAGCGCGGCGGCGGTCAGTAGCGCCACGACGGCGACGCACACCCGCGCCATCCGGTGTGTTCGCATGGCTTCTCCTGTCCGCTGCGTGCTGACGAGAGACAACACCGTCCTGCAGTGCGCCCACACGGAGCATCCTTGTCTGCGTGCGACGTCACATCCAGAGGCGAAGGTCCTCCAGCAACCGCGAGTGGCGCCTCGTTGTCACAGGTGAGTGCGTCGTCGGCTAGCGCTCGGGCCGGACCGATGAAAACACCAGTGCGTCTGCCGTTCGGCCCTCAATCGTCAGGAAGTTCCGGAGTCGTCCCTCCTCCAGGAACCCGGCGTTGCGGAGCACCTGCTGCGACGCCGAGTTCTCTGGCTGCACCCAAGCCTCCAAGCGGCGTAGGTGCAGCGCACTCAGCGCCCAGGGGACGACCAACCGGACAGCCGCTGTCGCCGCTCCATAGCCTCGCTCCTGCGGGACAACCCAGTAGCCCAATCCGCCGACATGCGGCTGCGGGCGCAGCGCGACCCACATCAGACCGATGGCGCGGTCACTCTTCGCATCCACGATCGCCTGGCTGACGCCTTCACCGTCGTGCGCCCGGGTCCTCTGCCGGTGGATGAAGGCCAGCCCCTCAGCGGGAGTGAAATCGGCAGGCACGGTCGTGCCCCTGAGGATGTCAGGATCCGTGCCCGCGAGACGGATGCACTCGACGTCCCCTTCCTGCCACCGTCGCAGGCTGATGCGGCCATCGCTCAGTGGGGGATCTGGGTAGGACAGCGGCTCAGCGAGCATGGCTCCGATCCTGCCAGTGCAGTCGCACACGTAGCTGTCGCCGGCATGAAGTCGACGCTCGGGTTGCGGCAGATGAGGATGTCCACAGGGGAGGTCGCCACCCGTTTCCAGGGGGGTCGCAACTCATCGTGATGGTCAGCACCACACGTCTGCGATGGGCTCGTCCCACGGCGAGCCGTCGATGAGAAGGCGGCCGTCGGCCCAGGGTCGCTGCTGTGTGCGGTCGCAGCGCACGTCCCAGCCGAGGACCTCCCTCGTCACCTGCTCGCCAGAAGGAACGGTGAAAGCAAGCGCGCGCCACGACGCGCCGTCGCTCTCCAGCGCAGGCACCTCAACATGGATGTCGTCCGAGGAGCCGTTGCTGACCAGGATTGCTACACGCGACGGCTCGTTGCCCTCGCCCAGCCCTCCGCCTCCCACCTGGACGGCTACGCCGAGGCGACACCACTGGTTGACGGCGACCCCGTAGACCGACGGGTTGCTCGGGGACACAGCGTCGATCACCTGCCTGCCGTCCGGGAGCGTGGCGGGGATGCGGAACTCGATGGGCGGTGACTCCTCGATGTTGTCGCAGTCCGGCTTCACGACGGCCTCGTACGACACCTTGGTCCCGGCCGGTAGGAACAACGGGTCCAGGTCCTCGCCCTCGTGGTCGACGTCGTCCAGCGGCCACAACTCCACGACGCCCCCGAGACCACCCACAGTGGCGGACGGAGAGGAGAGCACCCGATCCTCGGGATACTGACGCACGATGCCGAGGCGGATGCCCCACTCCGAGGTGTACGTCGACATCTGTGTCGATGGACTCTGGGATGCGTCGGACGTCCTCGACAAGGCATCCGCAGAGCATCCGACGACAGTCAGCAGTCCCAGMAAGCAGAAGGCCTGCAAGCCCCGCGTACATGTCATTCCCTCGGCCACTGGACCCCTTCAGACACCGACCGGAGTGCACTCTGCCCGAGGGACCGCGACGGATCGTCGACGCCCGCGAGGCATCACCAAGATTGAGGGGGCCTGCCGCAGTGCCAGACAGATTGGTCGTACCGGTAGATCCGGGTGTTCGACTCAGACGCGCGGAGAGGGAACCGCCAGGATCCGAGCAAACATGTCGGCAATGGCGGCACCGTCCGACTCGCCGTGCCCGCGTAGGTCGAGCCAGAGCTCAGGCAGGTTCCATCCTTCGACGGACAAGCGGCAGCGCTGCGCCGCATGGTCAACATTGACCCAGAAGTCGATGCAGTGAACGTTGGGCCACTGCTGCTCGCCGTAGGTCTCCACGATGCCGCTGTCGGGGTAGCGCTGTGCGAAGCGTCGAGGATCCGCCTCCCACAGAAGCGCGTCGACAAGCGCACGCCGCTCGTCGGCRTACTGCAGTTGCCGTACGAAGCCGACGTCGGCCGCCTCGAAGATGGGGTCGCAGGCCTCGACGACCGCTTCTACCCAGTTGTCGTCGATCGTTCCCACGGAGGCACGCTACTGGCTTCGAGGCGCACGAAGGTCCATACCGCTACGCCGCCAGCAGCGCACGCATCGAAGTCCACCTGCTTCGGGCGTATGTCGGCGCCATGTGCAGGAGCTGGACCTCACGGCGCACGTAGCTGATGCGGCTTCACTCCCACAGGACGCCGTCATCGGCCGATGCCCGCCGAGACGAGCGTGTCGTGCACACCGACCTCCGAGCACGCAGCCCTGGAGAACTTCCTCGACGCCCAGCGGGTCGGGCTGATCCGCAAGGTCGAGGGTGTCAGCGACGTGGGAGCAGTGATGGTTCGAGGTGATCATGGCCGGGAGGAGGCCGGCCGACGGCTGGCCGGAGGTCGTCCCCGCACCCGAGGACGCGGACCTGCTCGTCGACGAGGATGACACCGTGGCGGGCTGGATCGCGACCTACCAGGAGCGCAGCATCGCGCCGACATCCTGCGGGAGACCCTCGACTGCTCACGCGGCATCTGAGCCAGACCGGGACGACGCCGGCCGGGCCTACGGCGTGACGAGTCCCGCGACCGCCTGGTCGAAGGCGTGGCCAGCCGCCCGCCAGGGCGCCGACGGTCCATCCTCCCCGGCCAGCCCGAGCAGCTGCGGGGCCAGGTCGGCGCTGAAGCCCTCGCTGGCCTCGCGCGGGAGCAGCGAGGGCAGGTTGTCGATGGCGATGACCTCCATCACCGCACTGCCGTGCTCACGGCTGCCGCCGGGCAACCGCCGCACCGGCTCCTCCCAGGTGGTGATGGTCGTGTTGACCGGGAGCATGTTGGTCGGGCCGGTGACGTCACACGTCACGTCCGCGAGCACCCGCAGCCGGCGCTCGCGGTCCAGGTCCGCCTGCTCCACGAACGCAGTCGTCGGGGTGTGCGTGACCACGCAGTTGACCAGCAGGTCGTGGCCGAGGAGCGCCTGCTTGTGCAGGTCCCGGGTCTCCTCGCGATCCCACAGGGTCATCGGCATCCCCGCGGTCGCGAGCGCCTGCTGGGCCCCACGGCCGGACCGCCCGCGCGCGCCGGTCACCAGCGCCAGCAGCTCGTCGGCCCCGGCCTTCCCTGCCCGTTCCAGCTCCGCGTCGAGCTCGTGCTTGGCCATCGGAGCGAGCGGCGCGGTCAGGGTGCCGGCCACCTGCAGCACGCCCAGCGCGGCGCCCACGTAGCCCGCCCAGTAGCCGAACGCGACCACACGCCTGCCGTCCTCGCCGGTGAGGTACTCGATGTCGAACAGCCGCCCCCCGCCACGCCGGAACCGCCCGAGGGTGCGTCGCGCGTCCTCCTGGCCCTTGAACGCGTGCGCGAAGAAGATGTGCCGGTGGCGCAGCGACTCCGGCTCGTCCGGGAGCTCCTTGATCCCGAGGACGTAGGTGTCGTCCGGTGCGTCGGTCCAGGTGCCCTCCCTCACGACGGTCGCCCCGGCCGCGGCGTACTCGTCGACGGTGAAGACGCGTTGGCGTGACTCCTCGACGGTGACCTCGAAGCCGGCGTCGAGCAACAGCGGGATGTCGGCCGGCACGACGGGCGCGCGCCGCTCGGTGTCGCGGGACTCGGACCGGATCCACACGTGGACGGGCTGGACGGGCTGGCCGGGTCGCATGCGCTCAGGATGCCATCGAGCCTCCTGGCGTCAGCGACCCCGCGGGGGTACGACGAGTCGGGTGCCGCGGGCGCCCGACCACTGGCCGGTGTCCTGCAGCCGCGACCACACGGCGTACTCGGGGGCGAAGAAGTCGACCAGGACGGCCCGCGTGGCATCGCTGAGCTCGGGGTCGGCCGGGGGCGAGACGTTGCGACGGCTGAACTCGACGTCCTCGCCGAGGCGGGACCGGAACCACGGCTGCCAGGCGTCCGGGCGCTCGACCGCGAGCACCCGGTCGACCTCGACCACGTCGTCGACGGTGACGAACTGTCCGGGCCGACCCCGTGGGGTCGGCGCGTCGGGGTCTCCGGCGACGTACAACCGCGCGAACTCGTCGAAGGAGAGGTCCGAGCTGTCGGCACCGGGCTTGTGGCGGTCAGACTCCGGGCGGGCGCGGTAGCGCCACCACGACTCCAGCCAGCGCACCGGGTCGCGGAACATCGTGACCAGCTCGTAGGAGTCGCGGTCGTGGCCGTCGGAGGCGAGCCGTGGGGCGATCCGCCGCGCGTAGCCGGACGCGCCGAGGTGCTTGAGGCCGGGCGGTCGGTCGACCACCAGGTCGGCGTACGGTGCGAGCGCGGTCTCCAGCGACGTCGAGGCGCACTTGGGCATGGCGAGCAGCACGAATCCGTGCCGGGGGAACGCCATCATGGGGCGCGATCCTTCCAGACCGCGCGACCGCGGCGCGGAAGGCCTGCCGCTCGGCGTCAGTCCGTGGTCGTGTAGYGCMCGCGGTGGTAGACGAGGGGGCGTTCGTCGCCCCCGGCGGCGAGGTCGACGACCCGCCCGACCACGATGACGTGGTCGCCGGCCTCGTGGATCGCCTCGACCGTGCAGTCGACGTACCCCACGGTCCCCTCGAGCAGCGGGGAGCCGGTCCCGGGGGCCGGGTGCCAGGCGAGGCCCGCGAACTTGTCGTCGGACGGTCCGGCCATCCGGTCGGAGACCTCGGCCTGCCCGGCCGCGAGGAGGTTGACGCAGAAGGTCCCCGACCGGCGGATCGCGGCGAAGGCGCGGGACTGCCGCGTGGGCAGGAACGCCACCAGCGGCGGGTCGAGCGAGACGCTCGTGAACGACTGGCAGGTCATCCCGATCGGGGACTCCCCCGCCATGGTGGTCACCACCGTGACCCCGGAGGCGTAACGCCCCAGCACCTCGCGGAACCAGCTCGCCTGGGTACGCGCCGCCTCGCCGTCGACCTCCAGCGTCTCGCCGGGTCGCCACTCGAAGTCGTGCTCGCACTGGTGCTGGAGATCCACCCCGCCAGTCTCGCCTACGGGTCCACAATGGCCGACATGACCTTCCCGGACGGCTGGGCCCGCGGCTCGCACACCCATGACGGCGTCACGCACCCGACGTACCGCAGGGGGACGGGACCAGGAGTCATCGTGATCCATGAGATCCCGGGCATCACGCCCGAGGTCGCGACGTTCGGCGAGGAGGTCGTGGACGCCGGCTTCACGGTGGTGATGCCCAGCCTCTTCGGCACCGACGGCGCACCGATGTCACCGCGCACCATGGCGTCGTCGTTGGGGCGGGTGTGCGTCAGCCGCGAGTTCACCAGGCTCCGCACCGGCGAGACCACGCCGGTCGCCGGCTGGCTGCGCTCGCTGGCTCGTGAGCTGCACACCGAGCTCGGCGGTCCCGGCGTCGGGGCGCTCGGGATGTGCTTCACCGGCGGGTTCGCGCTGGCGATGGCGGTCGACCCGGCCGTCGCGGCGCCCGTGCTGTGCCAGCCGAGCACCCCCTTCGCCGTGGGGAGGAAACGGGCCGCCGACGTCAACCTCTCCCCCGGCGACCTCGACGTCGTCAAGGGACGGTGCGCCGCCGGGCAGCAGGTGCTGGGGCTGCGCTTCCGCTCCGACCCCGCCGTCGGGACGCGCTTCGACACCCTCACCCGCGAGCTCGGGGACGCCTTCATCCGCGTCGAGCTCGAGGGCAAGGGACACTCGACCGTGACCGCGCACCGCCAGCAGGAGGGCGTCGACGCGGTGCTCTCCTTCTTCGCCGAGCACCTGCACTGAGGGACGTCCCGCTGGGGAACACCGCTACCGTCACCCCGGTGACCCTTCTCGTGATGTCCGGCCTGCCCGGGAGCGGGAAGACCCGGGTCGCCGCCACCCTGGCCCGCGAGCTCGGGTGTCCCCTGATCTCCGTTGACACCATCGAGCGTGGCCTGCACGACGCCGGCGTCGATCCCGAGCAACCGCTCGGGCTGGCGGCGTACGCCGTCGCCAACCGGCTCGTGGACACCCAGCTGGCGCTGGGGCACACCGTCGTCGCCGACGCGGTCAACGCCCACCCCGAGGCACGGCAGGCCTGGCTGGACCTCGCGACAGAGCACCGACGACGAGTCGTCGTGGTCGAGGTGCGGTGCAGTGACGAGGTGCTGCACCGCGAACGCCTCGAGTCCCGCGACCACGAGCTGCGGGAGGTGCCCTGGGGGCGGGTGCAGGGCCTGCGCGAGGGATGGAAGCCGTGGCCCGTGCCGACCACCGTCGTCGACACGGCCGGCGACGGCGGGGCGGACGAGGCCGTCCGGGCCATCGTCAGGGAGCTGCGAGGCTGAGCGCCGGGGCCGGCCCGCCTGTGCCCTCGGTCTCATCATGAGAACAGGTTCTACCTGGCCGGATACCATCGGCTCGTGAGCTTCCTCCGCCGCCAGGGCGTGATCGCCGCCCTCACCGCCAACGCCCTGCGTCCCCTGACCGGTCAGCGCGCCGGGAT
>NZ_JBFUMD010000069.1:0-11294 GCF_054049555.1 Nocardioides sp. P5_C9_2 | reverse complement strand
GCCCACGACGACCGCTACCTCCACGACCGACTCCCCAACGGAGACCTCCGCTTCCACCGCCGCAGATAGGCGTCGCCATCGGCGACACCCGGATGGCATCCGTTCCCGGACTGCCGTCATCGGGAGGTCTGCGTGCGCGCGTCGAGCTGGTGGAGAGCGTCGACCAGACCCTCGACTCGACTACCGGATGACGGTGAGCGGGCCTTCGTCCGGCGTCGGCGGCTCGAAGTGGTCGAAGTACTGAGCGACGAGGTCGTCGTCGAGCACGAAGTCATCGGAGTGGCTGCCTCGCCTGGCTCTCATGCGGCTCAGGACCGTCTCGCGATCGGTCGCGAGGTAGACCGTCTCGGGCACGACTCCGGTCGGCTCGAGCAATGCGCGGTAGTCGTCGCGCATCCGCCTCGACCAGAACGAGAAGTCGAGGACGACGTCGGTGCCCGCGCCGACAAGCTCCAGGAGCCGAGTCCGCAGGCCGGTCTCGATCTCTTCGCGCACGTCCGGGGGGAGGGGCACGGTGGAGATCCCTCGACGCCACATCTCGGCGTCGAAGGAGAGCCGGACCATGCCGTCGCTCTCGAGGCGCTTGGCGTACGCCGACTTCCCGGACCCTGAGGGCCCGCACATGAAGATCACGCGACTCACGGGCGGACGCACCAGCCGGCTCAGAGCGCCACGATGTCGCGTGGACGGCGGGGGACTCCGTCGGCCAGCACCGTGCCCAGCTGCACCCGCAGGTCCCGCGGGCTGAAGGTCACGGCTCCCGCGGCAAGGTCGTCCGGGGAGAACCATCGGACGTCGTGCACGCCCTCGGCGACCAGGTCCACGCGCGGCCGGGGCTCGAAGCGGGCGGCACGCACGAGGTAGGTGACCTCGGTCTGCCCGTCCCAGAGCGGCATCGGGAAGATCCTGGTGAGCCGCCACAAGGCACCCCGGATGTCGGCATCCTCCAGCCCGAGCTCCTCGACCAGCTCGCGACGCAACGCCCCCTCCGGAGTCTCGCCCGGATCGATGCCGCCACCGGGGCAGGCCCAGAAGCCGCCCTCGATCCCCAGCCCGTCCCAGTCGAAGTGCACGAGCAGCACGTGGTCGTCATCGTCGAGCAGCAGCGCTCGGACCGCCTGCCGGAGTCGAGGCTCGGACACGCTCAGCGCCGCGTCAGGTCGGCGGCGGCGAGGCGGCGTACACCCTCGCTGATCACGTCGGCCTCCTTGCAGAACGCCCACCGCACGAGGTGCCGGCCTTCCTCGACGTCGTCGTAGAAGGCCTGCGCAGGGATGGCGACCACCCCGGCCACGTCGGGAAGGGCCAGGCAGAACTCACGACCGTCGGCCCAGCCGAGGTGGCCGATGTCGGTGGTCGCGAAGTACGTGCCCTCTGAGGCGCGGGCGGTGAGGCCGGCGTCGGCCAGCCCCGCCACCAGCAGGTCGCGCCGCGACTGCAGGGAGCGTGCGAGCTGTGCCGGGAAGTCGGGCTCGTGGTCCAGCGCGTGCGCGACGGCGGGCTGCAGGGGCGATCCGGACGTGAAGGTCAACCACTGCTTGGCGGCCAGCACCGCGGCGACGAGCTCGCGCGGACCCGTCGCCCAACCGACCTTCCAGCCGGTGAAGGAGTAGCTCTTGCCCGCGCTCGACAGCGTCAGCGTGCGCTCCCGCATGCCCGGCAGCGTCGCCAGCGGGACGTGCCCCTCGGTCGACAACGCGTCGTCGAAGACCAGGTGCTCGTAGACCTCGTCGGTGACGACGACCAGGTCGTGCTCGATCGCCACGTCGGCGACCGCCTGAAGCTCGTCGCGGGTCAGCACCGTGCCCGTCGGGTTGTGCGGGGTGTTGAGCAGGACCAGCCGCGTCCGCGGGGTGATCGCGGCGCGCAGCTCGTCGGCGTCCAGGCGGTGGTCGGGCGCGCGGAGGGTGACCGGGCGGCGTACTCCGCCGGCGAACCCGATCATCGCGAGGTAGGAGTCGTAGTACGGCTCGAGGACGACGACCTCGTCGCCGGGATCGACCAGCCCGAGCAGCGCGGCGGCGATGCCCTCGGTGCATCCGGTGGTCACCACCACCTCGCTGTCCGGGTCGAGCTCGAGGCCGTAGTGACGCTGCTGGTGGCGTGCGATCGCGTGGCGCAGCACGGGTACGCCGATGCCGGGGGCGTACTGGTTGGCGCCACCCTCGAGGGCCCGCACCGCCTCGGCGATGACCGAGGGCGGCCCGTCCACGTCCGGGAAGCCCTGCCCGAGGTTGACCGCTCCGGTGCGGAGCGCGAGGGCCGACATCTCCGAGAAGATGGTCGGCGGGACGGAGGCGATGCGTGCTGACGAGGTGCGCATGACCGCGACGGTAGCGGCCGGCGCTCGCGACCATCTGACGCAGACCATCTGACGCAGACCATCTGAGTAGTCTCGTCGCCGTGCCCGACGAGATCCCCGTTGACGAGACCCTTGCCCGCGACATCGACGCGACCTGCCGCCTGACCGGGGAGTTCACGCTCCGCTCCGGGCAGGTCGCCGACACCTACTTCGACAAGTACCTCTTCGAGGCGCAGCCGGCACTGCTCGACCGGGTCGCCGCCCAGATGCTCGACCTGCTGCCCGAGGACACCGAGCTGCTCGGCGGCCTCGAGCTCGGCGGGATCCCGATCGCGACGATGGTGTCGGCGAAGACCGGGCTGCCTGCGCTCTTCGTGCGCAAGAAGGCCAAGGAGTACGGCACCTGCAAGCTGGCCGAGGGGCCGGACGTGGCGGGTCGCCGGGTGACGATCGTCGAGGACGTCATCACCACCGGCGGCGCCGTGCGCGACGCCACCCGAGCGCTGCGCGAGGCGGGCGCGACGGTCGAGGTCGTCGTCTGCGCCATCGACCGCTCGCCGGCGGGGGAGAACCCGCTCGCCGACGTCGGCCTCGAGGTCCGTGCCGTGCTCACCCGCGCGCAGCTGGACGCCGCGCAGGCCTGACGGCCCGGAGCGAGGTCCGCGAGATATCGCTCAGAGCGGCCCGACGTCGCGTCCGGAGATGTCGCGGTCGGGACGGCCGTCGCGGTCGTTGTCGTCGGCCTCGTGGCTCGACGTGCGCCGGTGCCGCCACCACTCCCACGCGATGGGCACCACCGAGAAGGCGAGGATGACGACGATCGCCTTGTCGATGTTCTCGCCCAGCGACGGGAAGGCCGCACCGAGGAAGAAGCCGAGCAGGCTGATCGACACCACCCAGCCGGTCGCGCCGACGAGGCTCCAGGTGAAGAAGCGACGCCGGTCCATGTGCGTCACGCCGGCCACGACGGTGATGTAGGTGCGCACGAAGGGCACGAACCGGCCGATGACCAGCGCCTTGTTGCCGTGCTTGTCGAAGAACGCCGTGGTCTGGTCGAAGTACTTGCGCCTGAGGATGCGACCGTCGCGCTCGTAGAGCGGGGGGCCGATCGCGCGCCCGATCTCGTAGCCCGCGATGTTGCCCGCGACCGCGGCCAGGATGAACAGCACCATCGCGATCATCAGCTCGACCCCGGGCGGGCCGGGGAAGACGTCGATCTGCTCCGTCGCGAGGAACAGCCCCATCGCGAAGAGCAGGGTGTCGCCGGGCAGGAACGGGAAGAACAGGCCGCACTCGACGAAGATGATCACCAGGCTGAGCCAGAACAGGGCCTCCCCGAAGTGCTCGAGGAGCCAGGCGGGATCCATCCAGTCCATCCCGAGGAGCAGGGGATGGAGGGAGAGCAGCAGGGTCACCGGGTCACCCTAACTTCCGCGGCCTAGGGTGCCCCCATGGACGACGAGCGGGCGCCGTACGACCCGATGCCGCACGGCCCGCCCGAGGTCGGGGTGGGGCCGTGGCAGGGGTCCTGGCCGACCGATGAGCGGTACGACGTGGCGCTGCTCGCCGAGGGCGACCGGCGCAACGTGGTCGACCGCTACCGCTACTGGACGCTCGAGGCGATCGTGGCCGACCTCGACACCCGGCGCCACGACTTCCACGTCGCCATCGAGAACTGGCAGCACGACTTCAACATCGGCACCGTCGTGCGCACCGCCAACGCCTTCCTGGCCCGCGAGGTGCACATCGTCGGCAACCGCCGGTGGAACCGCCGCGGCGCGATGGTCACCGACCGCTACCAGCACGTCCGCCACCACCCCACCCCCGACGACCTCGCGGCCTACCTCCACGAGCTCCCTGCGCCGTCGGGGGGACCGGTCCGGCTGATGGGCATCGACAACCTCCCGGGCTCCCAGCACCTCGAGACGATGGAGGTGCCCCGCCGGGTCTGCTTCCTGTTCGGGCAGGAGGGGCCGGGGCTGTCCGAGCAGGCGCGGGCGGCGTGCGACGGGACGTTCTCGATCGCGCAGTTCGGCTCGACGCGCTCGATCAACGCCAGCGCCGCCGCAGCGATCGCGATGCACTCGTGGATCCGGACGTACGCCGACCTGTCCGGCGACTCAGCCTGGCGAGGCTGAGCCCCGTCGGCCCGGGCCGGACGAGCTGGGGGCCAGCGCCCGTTCCAGGGCGGCGAGCCCGCGGGAGGAGTGGCTCTTGACGGTGCCCTCCGCGATCTCCAGCTCGCGCGCCGTGTCCGAGACGGGCAGCCCCAGCCAGTGCCGGAGCACGACCACTTTGCGCTGCATCTCCGGCAGGTCCTGCAGGGCGTCGAAGAGGGCCGAACGCTCCTCCACGTCCCGGTCGGGTTCCGCCGCCTGCTCCGGCAGCCGGTCGGTGACCCGCTCGCGACGCCAGGGCCGTCGGTGCTCGTCGATGTTGGCGCGCACCATGATCTGGCGCACGTAGGCGTCCTCGGTGCCCTTGCCGCACACCCGCGGCCACGCGACGTACAGCTTGGTCAGGGACGTCTGGAGCAGGTCGTCGGCGCGGTGCCAGTCGCCGCAGATCGCGTAGGCGATCCGGCGCAGGTGCACCTGGCGGGCAGCGACGTAGTCGGAGAACGCCGCCTCGCGCTCGTCGCGCCTCACCGCAGTCCCTCGCCGTTGTCGCCCTGGGCGGCCAGGTGGCGCAGGAACGCCTTCATCGTGGGGGCGTCGAGGACGGCCGGGTCGACGGTCGTCGTGCCGAACGCGTCCACCCGCCCGAACACCACGCTGCCGTCGGCGAGGCGGAGCCGCACGGCCGCCTGCTCCTCGACCGGGCCGTAGGCGGCGGCCTCGGCCGGGCGCATCACGACCTCGAGCAGGGTCACACCGTCCGCGGCGACGACGTCGCCGTCGACGAACAGGGCGACCGAGTCGTCCGCGGCGACCGGCTGCCCGGGGCCGGTGTCCTCGAACCGCTGCTGCTCGGTCCACGTCGCGTCGAGCCAGTCGTCGAAGCGGGCGAACCGCTTGCCGGGTGCGTCCCACGTCGAGCCGCTGGTCGAGGGACTGGTGGAGTGCAGGATCCACTGCACTTCCGAGCTGTCCACGTTGCGGACCGAGATGCCCCAGGCCTTGTGGCGCGGACGGTCGTCGAGGACGACGAGCTCCTCCACCTTCCAGCCGGGGAGGTGGACGAGCGTGCCGTCCGCGAGGCTGGTGACGGCGGGGCCGCCCTCGAGGATCTCGAGCTCGTCGGGGTGCGCCGCCCTCACGGACTTGGGGGAGGCGCCGGGGGAGCTGCTGGGGGAGCTGCTCGGCGACGCCTCCGCGGCACTCGGCGACGGGTCGGTGGCGACGAGCCCCGCGCCGGCGCGGGCATCGCCCGGCAGTGCGGCCCAAGTGGCGCCGAAGAGCACGGCGACCACGGCGAGCGACGCGACGCCCGTGGCGAGCCTGCGGCGGCGTACGGCGGCCCGGCCCGCGGCGAGGTAGCGCGCCGGCTCCGGCGGGGTCGGACCCTCGCCGAAGGACCGGTCGATCACCTCCGACCACCCCGCGCCCGACGGCATCTCGTCCTGCTGCGTCGTGTCCATGCTCGTGTCCTCTCCCCGTCCGGCCCGTTCCGTGCGGCCCCGTGCGGCCGCGTCCGGCACCGTCCKGCACCGTCACCGGGAGTACGTGGCGACGCGGCGATCGGTTGTCAGGCCTGGTCGGGCATCAGGAGGGCCAGCGCGGCACGGCCGCGGGCCGCGTGCCGGTGCACCAGGGCCGCGTCGATGCCGAGCGCGCCGGCGACCTCGTCGGCCGGCACGTCGAGCCAGTCGTGGAGCACGAGCACCTTGCGCTGCACGGCAGGCAGCGACTGGAGGCCGTCGAAGAGCAGCGACTGGTCCTCGACGGGGTAGTCGGCCGGGCGGTCCGCCCCGCAGCTGCGCGGGCTCGGGGAGTCGCGGACGTCGAGGCGGGCCAGCGACCGGTGCACCAGCGCGTCGGCCTCCGCGGCGTCCGCGAGGTGCGGCCAGGCCGCCTCCACGTCCGCCAGGGTCCGGCGTACGGCGTCCTCGGCCTGGCGCCAGTCGCAGCAGATCGCGTGCGCCACCCGGCGCACGTGCTGCTGCCGGTCGAGAAGATAGGCGTTGAACCCGTCGGTGTCGTGCAGCTCGCGACGCGCGCGCCAGCGGGACGGTCGCGTGCCGGCGACGTAGACGTCGGTGGTGCCGAGCCCGTCGAACGACGCGTCGATCTCGTGCACCCAGTCGATCGTGGTGGTCATGGTGGTTCCCCCTTGCCGTGGAGACGCAGTCCGCGGGCGTTCGGTTGCGTCCCGGTGACGATCGGTCGGGTGGATCAGACCGGTGCGGCGTCCGGCGGGGCGCCGACGTCCTCAGATCTGCCGTACTCACGGCGCACGGCAGCCACTAGGGTCGGAGATGTCCCGAGACGTCCTCCCAAAGGATCCGACATGCCCATCGCCACTCCTGAGGTCTACGCGCAGATGCTGGACGCCGCGAAGGACAAGTCCTTCGCCTACCCGGCCATCAACGTGTCCTCGTCCCAGACCCTCAACGCCGCCCTCCAGGGCTTCGCGGACGCCGGCTCCGACGGCATCATCCAGATCTCGACCGGCGGCGCCGACTACCTCTCCGGCCCGAGCATCAAGAACATGGTCACCGGTTCGGTCGCCTTCGCGGCCTACGCCGCAGAGGTCGCCAAGAACTACCCGGTCAACATCGCGCTGCACACCGACCACTGCCCCAAGGACAAGCTCGACGGCTTCGTCCGCCCGCTGGTCGACATCTCCGCCGAGCGCGTGGCGCGCGGCGAGGCGCCGCTCTTCCAGTCCCACATGTGGGACGGCTCCGCCGTGCCGCTGGAGGAGAACCTCCAGATCGCCCAGGAGCTGCTGGAGAAGTGCGCGGCCGCGCACATCGTCCTCGAGGTGGAGATCGGTGTCGTCGGTGGCGAGGAGGAYGGCGTCGAGGGTGCGATCGACGACAAGCTCTACTCCACCCCCGAGGACGCCCTCGCGACCGTGCGCGCCCTCGGCGTCGGCGAGAAGGGCCGCTACATGACGGCGCTGACCTTCGGCAACGTCCACGGCGTCTACAAGCCCGGCAACGTCAAGCTCCGTCCCGAGATCCTCAAGTCGGCCCAGGAGACCGTGGCGGGCGAGCTCGGTCTCGACGCCGGCGCCAGGCCCTTCGACCTCGTCTTCCACGGCGGCTCGGGCTCCACCGCCGAGGAGATCGGTGCCGCCGTCGACTACGGCGTCATCAAGATGAACGTCGACACCGACACCCAGTACGCCTTCACCCGCCCGATCGCGGGGCACATGTTCGCCCACTACGACGGCGTCCTCAAGGTCGACGGCGAGGTCGGCAACAAGAAGGCCTACGACCCCCGCGCCTGGGGCAAGGCGGGCGAGACCGGCATGGCCGCGCGCATCGTCGAGGCGTGCCAGAACCTGCGCTCGGCAGGCACCTCGCTGGGCGCCTGACTCACGTCACGGCAACGACGACGGGCCTGCCCCCCACGGCATGCGGGCCCGTCGTCGTTGTCGTCCCCCGGTTCCCCCGGTTCCCCCGTTTCCCCCTGGTCCTGGACCGGCCACGCGGTGGCGGCACGTGCACGCGCGGGGAAGGACGTCGGCGACGACGGTCTGGAGCACGGGCATGTCCCCTTCCTCACCGAGCGAGCGATGAGCCGTCGGGGTCTGGGACGGCCGTTCAGGACCGAGGCTAGACCTCGACAGCGGTCCTGCCAACAGGGATTGCGCCCCGGGTCCAGCGGGCCGCTGCGGCTACCGGGCCCCCCTGCCGTCGCCGCTGCCGGTGACCGGATCGTGCCTCAGTGCAGGGTGCGCTCGTAGTAGAAGGCCAGCGCACCGTCAGCCCGGCCCTCGGTCCGGTCGAAGCCGGCGGACTCGTAGAGCTTGCGAGCCACCACGTCGTCCTCGGTGGTGGTGAGGTCCATGTAGTCGGCGCCGCGCTCGCGCGCGGTCGCCATGCAGGCCCCCAGGAGCGCCCGGCCGATGCCCCGCCCGCGACGGTCGGGCACGACGTACAGCTCGGCGAGGTAGGCCTCCAGGGCCGGACCCCACAGCGAGCGTCGCAGCCGCAGCACGCCCAGCCCGTCGGCCCGGCCGGCGACGAGGACCACGGTCTCGTCGCCGGCCATCAGCTCGGCCAGGTGCCCCGCCAGCCACTCCGCGCCGGGGGACGGCTCGTCGTACTCACGGTTGAAGTCGTCGAGCAGCCGCGCCGCGAGCGGCGCCTCCTCGGCGGTGAGCACGCGCACCTCGACCATGTGTCAGCGGCTCTCCACGGGACTCACCGGGCGCCGGCGTTGCCGGGGATGTCGTCCGCGTCGCCGTACGCCTCCTCGTGCCGGTCGTGCTCGGCCAGGTCCTTCTGGACGCGCGGGTCGTCGGCATCGGCCACGTAGTCGAACGCGATGGTCTCGTCCTCGCCGTTGGACACCTTGGCCGCGTTGAGGATCGCGCTGAGCACGACCGCGATGACGAGGTTGAGCACGAAGGCCGTCATCGCGATGTAGCCCATCTGCTCGATGCCCGGCATCAGCGCCAGCGAGCCGCCGAAGTGCTTGCCGGTGACGGGGTTGACGACCTGGTAGGCCTCCACCGTGCCGTAGACCATCGACACCGCCCAGCCGGCGAGCAGCGCGTAGCGGTGGAACCAGCGCGTGAAGAGGCTGAACACGACCGCGGGGAAGGTCTGGAGGATCCAGATGCCCCCGAGGAGCTGGAAGTTGATCGCGTTCTGCTTGTCCAGCGTGAGCACGAAGACCAGCGCGAACGCCTTGACGACCAGCGACATCAGCTTGGAGACCTTCGCCTCCTGGGCCGGGGTGGCGTCGGGCTTGAGCCACTCCTTGTAGATGTTGCGGCTGAACGTGTTGGCAGCCGCGATCGACATGATCGCCGCGGGCACGAGTGCGCCGATCGCGATGGCCGCGAACGCGACCCCTGCGAACCACGCCGGGAACATGTCCTCGAACAGCTGCGGGATGACCAGCTGCGCGTTGGGCTCGCCGTCGAGGCCGATCGGCTGGGTGCCGGCCGCGATGGCCACCCATCCGAGCAGGGCCAGCAGGCCCAGCACGAAGGAGTACGCCGGCAGGATCGCGGCGTTGCGGCGGATCGTGGTGCGGCTGTTGGAGGACAGCGACGCGGTCACCGAGTGCGGGTACATGAACAGCGCGAGTGCCGACCCGAGGGCGAGGGTGGCGTAGGCCCAACCGGCACCCACGCCGGGGATGAACGCGCCCGTCGGCTTGCCGGTGGCCTCGTTGGTGGTCGCCATCTTGTCCTGCGCGGAGCCGAAGATCGCGTCCCAGCCGCCGACCTGGCCGGGCAGGTAGATCACCGCGACGATGATGACGAGGTAGATCAGGATGTCCTTGACGAACGCGATCACCGCCGGGGCGCGCAGCCCGCTGGAGTAGGTGAACGCCGCCAGCACCGCGAACGCGATGAACAGGGGCGCGTCCTTGGCGAAGATGTTGTCGCCGCCACCGACCCCGGCCACCTCGAGCACCGCCTGGATGCCGACGAGCTGCAGCGCGATGTAGGGCATCGTCGCGACGAAGCCCGTGACCGCCACCGCGAGCGACAGCCCGCGGCTGTTGTAGCGCCCGCGCACGAAGTCGGCCGTCGTGACGTAGCCGTGGCGGTGGCTGACCGACCAGAGCCGGGCCATGAAGATGAAGATGATCGGGTAGAGCACGATCGTGTACGGCACCGCGAAGAAGCCCGCCACCGCGCCGGTGGCGAACATCGCGGCCGGTACGGCGACGAAGGTGTAGGCCGTGTAGAGGTCGCCGCCGAGCAGGAACCACGTGATCCACGTGCCGAACTTGCGACCGCCGAGGCCCCACTCGTCGAGGGAGTCCAACGAGTCGCCGCGCTGGAACCGCGATGCCATGAAGCCCGCGACCGTGACCATCAGGAACAGTGCGACGAGCACCGTCAGCGCGACGCCGTTGATGCCCGTGTCGGCCGCCATCACGACCACCTGCGCGCTCATCGGTCACCCTCCGTGGCTCGCGGCGTACGACGCGGGCGCGCGGCCAGGGTGAGCCGGTACGCCGTCCAGGTCAGGCCCGAGCACAGGAAGACCCAGAGGAACTGGTACCAGAAGAAGAACGGGAAGCCGAAGAGCTCCGGGTCGGTCTTCGCGTACGACGGCACCCACATCAGGGCGACGATCGGGATCATCAGCAGGATGCCGGCGAGGACCATCTTGCCGCGGTCGGTGGGAGGGACGTCAGGGGTGGCGCCCGGTTGGGGGCGCGCCGGAGGGGGGTTCTGCCCGAGTGTCATGCGCGGGAGGTTACTCCCCGTGACTCAGTTCACACCACGCACCCGGCGCACCCGGCGCACCCGGCGCACCCGGCGCACCCGCCTGGGCACGYCGGACTCGACGGGCCGGCGTCAGAGCAGGGCGTCGGCCGCCGCGGGGCTCGAGTCGCGCAGGAAGGTCGAGCAGCGCTCCCACTCCTCGGTCTCACCGATCGCTCGGGCACTGAGGGCCAGCAGGGCGAGGGACCTCAGGAAGCCGCGGTTGGGCTCGTGCTCCCACGGGACCGGACCGTGACCCTTCCAGCCGTTGCGGCGCAGCATGTCGAGGGACCGGTGGTAGCCGACGCGGGAGTAGGCGTAGACCGTGACGTCGTCGGCGCCGGCCTCCTGGGCCTGCAGCGCCAGGGCCGCCCAGGCGGCGGGGGAGGCGGGGTGGCGGCGGACGACGGTGGCGGGTGCGTCGCCACCGGCGAGCTCGGCGTCGGCCGGGTCCGCGGGGAGGTGGGTGGGCGGGGGGCCGGCCATCAGGTCGCCGCCCGTGAAGGGACCAGTACTCATGCGCCTAGCCTCCCACGCCGGTCGCGGGACGCCCGACGCCGGTGAGCACGCGCTGGGTCTCGGCCAGGTGCTGCCAGATCTCCCGCTCGGCGGCGTCGGGGTCACCTCCCGTCAGCGCCGCCAGGAT
>NZ_JBFUMD010000068.1:0-11311 GCF_054049555.1 Nocardioides sp. P5_C9_2 | reverse complement strand
CTGGACGTCGGGCAGCAGGCCGCCGGCGTCGACGGCGGTGCCGGCGAGGTGGGCGTCGAGCGAGGCGTGGCCGGCCGACAGCGAGAGCGCGGTCAGGGTGGCGGCGTTGTGGGCGGCCAGGGCCGAGGCCTGCGACTCGCCCTCGTGGTGGGCGACCGCGGTGTCCGACAGCGCGCCGGCGATGACCGCGGGGTGGGCCTCGCTGATCCGGTCGAAGGTCACCATCTCCGGCAGCACCCGGCCCTCGGGGAGCGGAGCGTGCTCGGCCTCGACCAGCGGTGCGTAGGACCCCGGCGTACGACGCACGGTCTGGCACGCGTTGTTGATGAGGATGTCGAGCGGGCCCGACGCGGCGACGTCGTCGGCCAGCGAGACGACCTGGGTGGGGTCGCGCAGGTCGATGCCGACGACCTTGAGGCGGTGGAGCCAGTCCTCGCTGTCGGGCAGGGAGGAGAAGCGCCGGACGGCGTCCTTGGGAAAGCGCGTCGTGATCGTCGTGTGCGCGCCGTCGCGCAGCAGCCGCAGGGCGATGTACATGCCGATCTTGGCGCGGCCGCCGGTCAGCAGCGCGCGCTTGCCGGTCAGGTCGGTGCGCTGGTCGCGCTTGGAGTGGCTCAGCGCCGCGCACGAGGGGCACAGCCAGTGGTAGAACGCGTCGACCAGGGTGAAGTCCTGCTTGCAGATGTAGCAGCCGCGCGGGTTGATCAGCTCGCCGGCGAAGGCGCCCGGCGCGGTGGAGACGAGCGGGATGCCCGACGTCTCGTCGTCGATGCGCACCGGCGACCCGGTCGCGGTGAGCTCGGTGATCGCCCGGTCGTGGGCCAGCTCCTCGGCCCGCTTGCGCAGCTTGCGTTCGGCCTTGATCGACTTGTACATCCCCGACGCCGCCCGCTTGAGCGTCACGTGGTCGGGGTGGTCACCGGGCAGGTGGTGGACCTGCCGGAGCACGCGGAGCGCGGTCGCCAGGTCCTCCGGATCGATGCCGGTCTCGATGCCGGTGTCGATGCCGGGCTGCTCAGTCACCGGAGGATCGTACGGCGGGGGCGCCGGGCGGGCGGATTCGCCGACGCGGTCCGGGTCAGGCGGCGCGGGTCAGGCGGGTGCGGGTCAGGCGGTGCGCTCGCCGACGGCGTCCTGCTGGCTGGTCAGTCGCACCCGGTCGGCGCGCAGGCCGTGGGCGACGCCCCACAGGACGGCCTTGGAGCGGCTGTCGACGTCGATCTTGCGGTAGCAGGACCGGATGTAGGACTTGATCGAGTTGACCGACAGCGAGGTGCGCTCGGCGATCTCGAGGTTGCTCAGGCCCATCGTGATGAGGGAGAGGACCTCGGCCTCGCGGGCGGTGAGCCCCTCCTCGCGGCCCGGCCAGTCGCCACCGATGAGGCGGTTGCCCTTGGGGGCCGGCGAGACGATCACCCGTCCCGAGGCGATGGCCTCGAGGGCGTCGACGAGCTGGGACGCGGTCAGGCTCTTGGAGAGGTAGCCCGACACGCCCTGCTCCATCGTCTCGCGGGCCAGCCAGGGCTGGAAGTTCCACGTGTAGACGACGACCTTGCCGACGCGCGGGTTGTTGAGCAGCCGCGCCATGCCGGGACCGTTGCCCTGCCCCATCCCGAACGTGTCGTACAGCGCGATGTCGACCTCGTGGATGATGTTCTTCTGGGCGGCGAGCTCGACGATCTCGACGCGGTCGCCGTAGTTGCGCAGCATCGCGTCGAGGCCACGGACGACGACCTCGTCGTCGTTGACGAGCGCAACTCGGATCACCATGGCAGCACTCTACGTCGCCGACCGGACTGTATGTTCACTCCGGTCATCGTCGGACGAGCGRTCCGACGACGAGTCAGACGAGGGGAGCCCGGTGCAGGACCACGCGTTCGCGACGTCGACGGACGTCGCCGCACCGCCGGTCGGCGGTCTTGGCGTCCGGTGCGAGGGGGTGGTCCACCTCTACCGCACCTTCGGCGGCCACGACGTCGTCGCGCTGCGCGGTGTCGACCTGGCGATCGCCCCGGGCGAGCGCGTCGCCTTCCTCGGCCCCAGCGGCTCGGGCAAGTCGACGCTGCTGACCCTCCTGGGCGGCATCCAGAAGCCCAGCGCCGGACGGATCTTCCTCGGCGACGAGGAGATCTCCCGGATGGGCGAGCGCTACCTCGCCCGGATCCGGTCGCGCAGCGTCAGCACGATGCTGCAGGGCGCCACCCGCAACCTGCTGCCCTACGCCACCGCGCGGCAGAACATCGCCTTCGCCCGGCTCTCCCTCAGCAACGCCGAGCGGCGCGACGCGATGCTCGACGGCGAGCTGCTCGGCCGCGTCGGGCTCGAGCAGCAGGCCGACCAGGTCGTCTCGACGATGTCCGGCGGCCAGCGCCAGCGCCTCGCGCTCGCCTGCTCGGTGGCCACGTCGCCGCGGCTGCTGCTCGCCGACGAGCCGACGAGCCAGCTCAGCCACGAGGACCGCGACCACGTCCTGCACCTCATCCACTCCCTCGGCGACGACTTCGGCACCACCATCGTCGTGGTCACCCACCAGCCCGAGGTCGCCGCGACCTTCCCGCGGACCGTGACCATGAAGGGCGGCCGCGTCGGCTCCGAGGGCCGCGAGGGCTCCGAGTACGCCGTCGTCGGCGAGGACGGCGTCCTGCACCTCCCGGCCCACGTGGCCGCGGAGTGGCCGCCCGGCACGCTGGTCCGCTTCGAGGAGGACGAGTCCGGGCGGCTGGTCGTCAGCCGCTCCAGCGGAGAGGGAGCACCCGCGTGAAGGACCTCACCCTCGACCACGTGACCTACGTGGCCGGCCGCACCCTGCTCGACGACGTGTCGCTGACCTTCCCCGCGGGCCAGGTCACCGCCCTGTCGGGACCCAGCGGCTCGGGCAAGACCACCCTGCTGTCCATCGCGGGCGGCCTGCTCGCGCCCACGTCGGGAACGGCGTCGTACGCCGGCAGCTCCACCTGGACGGGCACAGGCGACCCGCGTCCCGAGGTCGCCTTCGTCCTCCAGGTCTACGGCCTGGTGCCGATCCTGTCGGCCCGTGAGAACGTCTCGATCGCCCTGCGCGCCCGCGGCGTTGACCCTGCCGACGCCGACGAGCACGCCGAGGCGGCCCTGGCCCGGTTCGGCATCGCCGACCTCGGCGAGCGCCAGGTCGAGGAGCTCTCGGGCGGGCAGATGCAGCGCGTCGCCTGTGCCCGCGGCTTCGTGGTCGCCTCCGGGGTGCTGCTCGCCGACGAGCCGACCTCCGAGCTCGACGAGGGCAACCGCGGCGTGGTCCTGGCCGAGCTGCGCGAGGAGGCGGCGCGGGGCGCCGTCGTCGTCGTCGCCACGCACGACCCCGCGGTCGTCGAGGCCTGTGACGTGCACTTCGCGCTCGACGAGGGCCAGCTGGTGTGACCCGCTTCCTGCGTGGGGCCTGGAGTCGTCGCGGCGCCCTGGCCACCCTGGTGGCGATGACGACGGTCGTCGTCGGGGGCGCCGTGGGCGTGCTCGGCTTCGCGGCCGCCGCCGGGACGTCGCGGCTGCTGGCCGCCCCGCTGCTGCTGCTCGGTGCCGTCGCCGTGCCGAGCATCGGCGCCGAGCTCGCCACCGCCCGTCGCGAGGAGATCGGCCTGGCCAGGCTCCGCGGCATCCACGGCGCCCGGCTGTGGCGCTTCCTGCTCCTCGAGCCCCTCGGCGCAGTCGTCGCCGGCACGGTGCTCGGCCTGGTGGTCGGCGGCCTGGTGACGGTGGYGTCCACCTCGCTGTGGCTCGGCGAGGCGGCCGACCCGCTCGACCGGACGGCGGTGCTGACCGCGCTCGGTACCGCGCTCGCGGGCCTCGTGATCGTGGTCGTCTCCTCGGCCGCCGCGCTGCGCGAGCCGCTGGCCGTGCAGGTGGCGACCCGGCAGCGGCCCCACCGCGCCACGACCCTGGTGGTCTTCCTGAGCGTGCTCGTCATCGTCGGGGCCGGCGTCGCGGCGTACCGCTCCCGGACCCTGACCACCGACGACCCGGACGCCCTGGTCCTGCTGGGGCCCGCCCTGGTCGGCCTGGCCCTGGGTCAGGTCGCGATCTGGCTGCTGCGCCTCGGTGCGCGCGTGTCGACCGTCGGCACCGCCAACCGGGGCATCGCGCCCTTCCTGGCCACCCGGCGGCTGGCCCGCGCCGACGACCTGGTCACCCCGCTGCGCCTCGTGGTCGCGGCCGCCGTCGTCGCCACCCTGGCCACGACCGGCGCCCTGGCCGTCGACGACTGGACCGACACCGAGTCCCGGATCGCCGGGGCCGGGCCCACCTCGGTGGCCGTCGACGGCGGGGCCCTGGAGGCGGTGGCGCTGACCCGTGCCCTCGACCCGGCCGGCGAGCACCTGATGGCCACCGCCGTGGTGCCCAACCTGGACCGCCTCGCCGAGCGCCGGGCGTACGTCGACGCCAGCCGCTTCGCCGCGGTCGTCGGTGACTTCTACGACGACACCCCGGTGGCGGACGCGGCACGCGCCGTCCCCGACCTGGCCTCCGACCTGCCCGACCTGACGCTGCGCGGCGACCGGCTGACGGTGTCCGCCTCGTCCCTGGAGAAGGGCGACGGCGACAGCCGCGGAGTGACCCTCGAGGTCGTCTACGTCGGCAACGACGACGCGCGTGGGTCCGTCCTCGTCGACCTCCCCCTGGAGCGCACCGGGGCGCGGGTGACGCGCAGCGTCCGCCTGCGCGGATGTGCGGACGGCTGCCAGCTCGCCGGGATGTCGGTGAGCCGGCTCTTCGCGAAGCACAGCGGTGTCTTCACCTTCGACACCACCCCGGTGACGGTGCTCCTCGAGCGGATCGAGGTGGGTGACCTCGACCTCGCCCGGCTCCCCTGGCAGCCCGACGAGGGCTCCATCCGCAACAACCTGAACCGCCAGTTCCTGCGCGGCACCGTCGACCCGTTGCGTCGCGTGAGCGCCAACCGTCCCGACGGGCTCGAGGTGTCCCCGCTCGTGGACGGTCCGACCGGGCTCGTCCTGACCGCCGCCACCCAGCCCCTGCGGGTGATCTCCGCAGGCACGGCCGACCCTGCGCCGCTCGACCTCGGCAGCGGCGAGCGCCCGGCCGACCCGCTGGGCGAGTACGCCGCCCTGCCGCTGGTCGGCGGGGTCGGTGTGCTGGCCGACCTCGGTGCCGCCTCCGTCGCCTCGGGGCCGACCGTGCCGAGCGCCGAGGTGCGCATCGTCGCGGCGGCCGACACCCCCGACGCCGTGCTGGACCAGGTGGTGGAGGCCGCCGGGTCGCAGCCGCAGTCGCTGGACGACCTGCGCGACGACATCGGCACGGCCGCCGGGGCCGCCCAGGCCCGCGCCTACGTCCTGACGGCCGGCGCCTGCGTGCTGGTCGCCCTGCTCGCACTCGCCGCCGGCGTCGCCCGGCACCGGCGCAGCTACCGCCACGACGTGGCGGCGCTCCGGGTGATGGGCATCGGGGTCGACACCGCCCGCCGGGCCGGTCGCACCGAGCTCGCCGCCCTGGCCCTCCTCGTCGTGCTGGCCGTCACCGTCGGCGGCTGGGTCGCCGTGCAGCTGCTGCTGGGAGGGCTCCCGCTGATCACGCCCAGCGCTGCGGCCCAGCCCCTCGACACCGGGGCCCGGCCGTCGGCCCTCGTGCTCCCGGCGGTCCTCGCCGCCGTCGCCGTGCTGGTGGTCGGCGGCCGTGCGCGCGCCGTACGCGACGCGACCACCCGACCCTCCCTGCTGCGGGACGAGGAACGACGATGATCCAGCTCCTCGCCACCGTCCTGCGCGGACTGCGTGCCCGGGCGCTGCTCAGCGTCGGCTCGATCGTGCTCACCGCCCTGGCCATCGGGTCGGCGGTCCTCGGCCCGATCTTCTCCGAGGCCGTCACCAACTCCTACGTCGTCACCCGGTTGCGCGAGGCGCCGGCCGCGGCGACCGGGCTGACCCGGGTGCTGGAGCTGAAGTCACCGCTCGACCCGCAGGCGGCCCGCGACCTGGCGGTCGCCGAGTCGCAGGCCCTCGACGAGGGTCCCTGGGGCGAGCCCGTCACCACGCTGGTCTCCCAGCGCTACAGCGCCCTGCGTGGCGTGGTCACCTTCTGGGCGCGCGAGGACGTCTGCGCCGGGCTGGAGGTCACCGGCCGCTGCCCCAGCGCCCCCGGCGAGGTGCTGATGCTCAACACGGACGCCGACAAGAACGGGGCCGTCGTCGGGGAGTCCCTGAGGCTGCCGATCTTCGAGCCGGGTGAGATCCAGGGCCAGTACCCCCGACCGCCGCTCGACAGCGTCCGGGTGGTGGGCACCTACACGACGCCGCAGTCTGACGACGTGTGGCAGCGCCCGACCCTGCTCACCAGCACCAACGAGCAGTCCAGCCTCACGGGCGGCTACAAGCCGTACCAGCCGTCGCCGCTCATCACCACCTCCGACACCCTGGCCTCCCTCGGCGCCGGCGAGTGGTCGGTGCGCGTCGACACCCCCCTCGCCGTGCCCGCCGACCTCACCCGCGCCGACCTGGACGCCGCGGCGGCCACGGCCGCCCGCCTGGACACCACCACCGAGGTCACGGGCGGCACCCTGACCGGTGACCCCGACGTCAACAACCTCGGTGCCGTGCGCGACGAGGTCCGCGAGCAGCAGGCCACCGCCCGCGCGTCCATCGCGCCTGCCGTGCTGTCGCTGGTGCTCGTGGCGCTGGCCCTGCTGATGCGCCTGCTGATGGCCGCCAGCGAGATCCGGGTGCCCGAGCTGGCCCTCGCCTCGCTGCGCGGGGTCTCCTCGCGCAAGCTCTGGGTGCTGGGCCTGTCCGAGCCGCTCGTCGTGCTCGCCGTCGCCGCCCCGGTGGGGGCCGCGCTGGGGCTCGGCATGGGCTACGGCCTGACCCGGGCGTGGCTGGTGGACGGCCTGCCGGTGCCGGTGCCGTGGGTGAGCTGGGCTGCCGCCGCGCTGGTCCTCCTGGCCGCGATCGGCGTCGCCTGCGTGGCCGTCGGCCTGGTCGTGCGCGACACGCTCGCCTCGCAGCTCTCCGGCGTACGCCGTCCCCAGGCCTCCCGCCGCTGGTCGGTCGTGGCCCAGCTGGCGCTCGTCGCCCTCGCCCTGGCCGTGCTGGTCTCCAAGCTGGCCTCCGGCACCCAGGGCGACCCGGACGCCACCGACCTGGTGCTGCCCGTGCTGCTGGCCATCGTCGCCGGACTGGCCGCCACCCGGGCCACGGCCTGGCTGGCCACGTGGTGGACCCGGCGCCACCAGCACACCCGCTCGCTCGGCAGCTTCGTGTCCGCACGGGCGATCTCGCGCCGTCAGGAGGGCACCCTGGTGATCCTCCCGGTGACGGCAGCGATCGCGGTGGCCGTCTTCGGTGCGGGCGTCTACGGCTCGGCCGCCACCTGGCGGGCCAGCGTGGCCGCGACCGCCTCGCCCGGCGAGGTCACCTGGACCTCACCGCTGTCCCTGCGCGACACCCGGGACCTGACCCGTCGCATCGACCCCGACGGGGAGTGGGTGATGACCGCCGCCGAGGTCCAGAACCCGGGCGCCAACTTCTCCATCGTCGACGCCGACCGGCTCGCCACCATCGCCGTATGGCCTCCCACCTGGACGCCGGGGCAGAGCGTGGAGGAGGTCGCGGCGAGCATCGCGACCCCGGGCGCCGTGCCGTCCCTCGTCGGTCGCCGCCTCTCCCTCACCATCGACAACCGGGCCCGTACGTCGCGACCCCTCGCGGTCGAGGTGCGGCTGGGATCGGTCGRCGGCACCCCCGAGCGCGTCTACCTGGGCCCCTTCCCGCGCGGCGAGCACACGCTCACCGAGCGGCTGCCGAAGACCTGCGCGACCGCCTGCCCGCTCGAGGGACTCACCCTGGGCGGCGGGGCCGGCACCACCATGGAGATGGAGGGCCGCGCCCGCGTCGTGGAGATCGCCGTCGACGGCGCCCCCGTCGACGGGGCCGTCGACGGCGCCGCCTGGGTCGCGGCCCCCGACTCCCAGGCCCCGAGCTCGATCGCCGGGCTGGACGCCGAGGGGGACACCATCGACCTGGAGCTCGACACCGACGGCGGGGTGGGGATGGCCCGGCTGACGTCGGGGGGCATCGCCCTCAAGCGTCCCGCGGTCCGCGGCGTCGACGTGTCCGGCGAGGCGATCGACGAGCTCGACGGGTCCGGTGTGATCGGCGTGGAGCCGCACGGCACCGCCGAGGGGCTGCCCTTCGTCGGCCCGACCGGCCTGCTGGTCGACTACGCCTCCTTCATCACCGACCGGCCCGTCTACGACAACCTCTTCCAGACCCGCGTGCTGATGCGCGACGAGGCTCCGGCGGAGGTCCGCGACGCCCTGGAGGAGTCCGGGCTGACGGTCGAGACCACGCTGGCCACCGAGCAGCGGGTCCTGGACCAGAGCGCCTACGCCCTCGCGCTGCGGCTGTACGCCGTCGTGGCGGCGCTGGTCCTGCTCATGGCGCTGGCCGGCCTCTTCGTCTCCACGGCCGTGCAGCTGCCGTCCCGGCGTCGGGACGCGGCCGCGCTGCGCGTGGTCGGCGTACCCCGCAAGGCCGTCATGTCCGCCGTCGCCCGGGAGTTCCTCGTGGTGCTCGGCGGCGCGGCGATCGCCGGCATCCTGGCCGGCTCCCTGGCCCAGTACGTCGTGCTGCGCACCATCACGCTCGGCTACGTCGAGGACCTCTCCACGCCCCAGCTCGTCGCCGAGATCTCCCCGCTCCGACTCATGGCCCTCGCCGCCATCGCCGCGGTCGTCCTCGGCGTCGCCGCCTTCGTCAGCGCCTCGCTGACCGTGCGCGGGGCGCGGGGGTCGACGCTGCGCGAGAGCGCCCGCTGACCCGGACCGACTCGTGCCGACCGGGCACTCCCGTACCGCTGGAACGTGCCGACCGGGCACTCTCGTACCGCTGGCGCGTCACTGGCGGCGTACGACGGGTGGATCGGCGTGGTCGTTGTCGTCCGCCGCCAGCTGACGAGGCCGGCGCGAGCTGACGAGCCGGCGCGAACGCGGGGACCGGCGCGACCCCGGGGACCGCGTGCCCCCGGCGGACGTCAGGCGGCGTCGAAGCGGAAGCCCACCCCGCGCACGGTCCGGATCCAGCGGGCCTCGCCGTGCTCGCGCAGCTTGCGCCGCACGTTGGCGACATGCACGTCGACGAGGTGGGTGTCCGTGGCGTGGTCGGTCTCCCAGACCTCGCGGAGCAGGTCGTTGCGGCGCATCACGACGCCCGGCCGGGTCGCCAGCGCGGTGAGGAGGTCGAACTCGGTCCGGGTCAGCTCGACCGGCATGCCGTTGACCTCGACGTCGCGGGCGTGCCGGTCGAGGACCAGACCTGCACCGCCCTCGATGCGGCCCTCCCTGCTGACGCTCGGGGGTCGAGGGGTGCCCGACGTGGCGCGGGGACGGCGGAACATCGCGGCGATCCGGGCCTGCAGCTCGCGGGAGGACACCGGCTTGCCCATGAAGTCGTCGGCGCCGGCCTCGAGCCCCAGTAGGAGGTCGATCTCGTCCTGCCGCTCGCTGACGAACATGATGTAGCAGTCGCTGGTGGACCGGATGCGCCGACAGACCTCGAGGCCGTCGATGTCGGGCAGCGACAGCTCCAGGATCACGAGGTCGGGCTGGAGGTCCTCGAAGTGCGCCAAGGCGGTGCCGCCGCGGGACGCGGTCGAGACCTCGAAGCCGGCCCGGCCGACCACCTCGCTGATGGCGTCCCTGGTGGCCGGGTCGTCATCGACGACCACGGCAGAACGGTGCTGCATCTGTCTTCCCCCCGGAAGTTGTTGCTGTGGGTCACATCCTGACCCGTCGGGCCAACTGTGGAGCGGAACGTGCGTCCTTGCTAGAGGGAAGACGAGGTCGTGGATCGGTTGTTACGGGCTGGGGCGAGATTTGGCAAGACTGTCACTATGTTGACGATTCGTTGACATAGTGACCGAGACCAGTCCCAGACACGAGACGGGCGCACCCATGCTGGCAGCGACCGGGGCCTCCGAGCCCCCCACCATCACGTCCCCATCCCACCTCACGACGTCGGCGTCCGCCGCCGACCGGAGGGCGCCGCGACGTGCGCGCACCCGGGTGGTCGTCGGAGTCGCCGGCGCGATGGTCGTGCTGTCCACCGTGTTCACCTGGGTCGGCGCCGGGAGCTGAGCTCGACGGCACGGTTCACCCACGTGGCGATCGACCGCATCCCCACCTTCTCGTAGAGGCCGAGGGCCCCGGTCCGGGAGTCGGTGCTCAGCTCGGAGATCGTCGCGCCGTGCTCGCGGGCGAGTCTGAAGGCGTCCACGAGGAGCACCTGGGCCAGTCCGCGGCCGCGCTGGTCGCGGCGTACGGCGAGCCGCCCGACGTAGGCGAGGGACCCCTCCAAGGAGAGGTGGGTCAGGGCGACGCCGACCACCGCGCCGGTGTCGTCGGCGACCACGCGCAGGTTCCACGGCTCGAAGCCCGGGCGACCGACGAGGGAGGCGTGGAAGTCCTCGAAGGACTCCCGCTCGCGCTCGGACCACTCGAGGAACGCGTCCTCGAGTACGTCGTGGGCGGCGCGCAGGTCGTCCTCAGCGGCCGTGCGTACGGCGTACCCCGGGGGCAGGTCGCGATCGGCGATCTCGGTGCCCGGGGGGAGCTGGAGGATCCAGCTCGTCCAGCGCACCTCGTAGCCGAGTGCCGCCAGCAGGCGGTCGCCCGGACCGCCTTCGGGGACCGGCATGCCGACCACGGGCGAGCCCAGGCGGCGGCCCAGGTCGCGCAGCCACCAGGCGAGCCAGGTGCCGATGCCGCGCCCCCGGTGCGAGGGGAGCACGGCGGTGTCGGCGCGGTCGGCGCCCATCAGCTCGGCGTACCCGACCAGCACGTCGCCGTCGAGGACGCCGATCGAGCGCACCGACAGGTCGTGGCTGGGCTTGGCCCAGTCACCCACGATGTCGGCCTCCTCGATCTCGACCGCGCCGAGGTCCTCCTGCTCCTGGGCGGCCATCAGCGCGAAGACGGCCCCGGAGTCGTCGCGCGTCAGCGGGCGGGTGGTGAGGCCGGCCGGGAGCTCGGGGGCAGGGTCCGTGTGGGCGGTGCTCGTCATGCCACTCATGATGGATCGCCGGGAGCGTCCCGTCGCGTGAATATCGGACGCCGGCGCGGTCCGGTGGGTGACGTGACGGACGTCGCCGCGACGACGAATCCCACCCCCGTTGCGCTACCCACTACCGTTGACGGGTGGTTGACGATACTTCCCCCGCCCCTTCCGACGACGAGCAGCAGTCCTTTGCCGACCTCGGCCTCGCGCCAGCAGTGCTCAAGGCGCTGTCGGACGTGGGCTACGAGACGCCCTCGGCGATCCAGGCGCAGACC
>NZ_JBFUMD010000067.1:0-11399 GCF_054049555.1 Nocardioides sp. P5_C9_2 | reverse complement strand
CTTCTGGGGCAACTTCCTGCTGCTGCGCGAGCTGCCCTACCCCGGCGGCGAGCGTGAGGTGGTCGGCGCCTTCCACACCGAGTTCCCCCTCGCCGAGCACGTGTCGATCGGCATCGACGGCACCGACGACCTCACCGAGGCCCTGCAGCCCTTCGTGGCCGCCGGGATGGAGGTCGACAGCGGCACCGTGCTGACGACCGGCGCGCTCGTGGCGCCGCGTCCGGTCGCGGAGGAGGTCGTGGTCCGCCCGCTCGAGAGCGACGACGACTGGGAGCGGCGCGCGCGGCTCAGCTTCCACCTCTGGTCGCAGACCGAGGAGGCGACCTTCATGACCTACGCGCGGCGCAAGAACGCGCAGGAGCGTGGGCTGGTGGCCCGCGGGCTCGGTCGGCGGTACGGCGCCTTCGTCGGCGACGAGCTGGTCAGCACGGCGGCCGTCTTCGTCACGCACGCCGGCATCGCGCGCTACCAGAGCGTCGAGACGCACCCCGACCACCGACGGCAGGGGCTCGCGGCGGCGGTCGTGCACGCGGCCGGCGAGCACGCCCTCGCGACGTACGGGACCGAGGTGCTGGTGATCGCGGCCGACACCGACGGCGACGCGATCCGGATCTACCGCAGCCTCGGGTTCACCGACGTCGAGCGCCACACCACCCTGGAGCGGCGCCCGGACGCCTGGGCCTGACCCACATCCCCCGGCGCCGCCCCACTAGGGTGCGAGTCATGACGACGATCGACATCCGCGCCCGCCTCGCCGAGGTGCTCCCCGGCATCCGTCAGGACCTCGAGGACCTGGTCCGCATCCAGTCCGTGAGCGCCGACCCGGCGCGTGCCGGCGAGGTCGAGCGCAGCGCCGAGGCGACGCGCGACCTCTTCGCCGCCGAGGGGTTCGACGCCGAGATCGTCCGGGCGTACGACGGCGCCCCGCCGGCCGTGATCGCCAAGAAGGCCGGCCCCGAGGGTGCGCCCACGGTGCTGCTCTACGCCCACCACGACGTCCAGCCGGAGAACGACCACGCCGACTGGGACTCCCCGCCGTGGGAGCCGACCGAGCGGGGCGACCGTCTCTACGGCCGCGGTGCCGCCGACGACAAGGCCKGCATCGCCGCCCACCTCGGCGCCGTCCGGATCTTCGGCGACGCGCTCCCGGTCAACCTGGTGATGTTCATCGAGGGTGAGGAGGAGGTCGGCTCCGACACCCTCGTCGCGCTGCTCGAGGCCCACAAGCAGCGGCTCTCCGCCGACGTCATCGTCATCGCCGACTCGGGCAACTGGGACATCGGCGAGCCCGCCCTCACCACCAGCCTGCGCGGGCTGGTCCGGATGGACGTCGAGGTCCGCACGCTGACCCACGCCGTGCACTCGGGCATGTGGGGCGGCCTCGTGCCCGACTCGATCATGGCCCTGAGCCGACTCATCGCCAGCCTCAACGACGAGGCCGGCAACGTGGCCATCGAGGGGCTCTTCTCCGGCCCGGCCGCCGACGTGGAGTACCCCGAGGCCCGGCTCCGTGCAGAGTCCGGCGCCGCCGAGGGCATCGAGTGGATCGGGTCCGGCTCCGTCGTCGAGCGGCTGTGGACCAAGCCGGCGCTCTCCATCACCGGCCTCGACGCCCCCAAGGTCGAGGGCGCGTCCAACACCCTGGTCCCGGCCGCCCGCTGCCGGATCAGCCTGCGCATCGCCCCCGGCGACACGACCGCCAACGCCGTCGCGTGCCTCCAGCGCCACCTCGAGGCGCACGTGCCGTGGGGCGCCACCCTCTCCACGACCGTCGTCGACACCGGCGAGGCCACCGCGATCGACGCCACCGGCCCGGCGTACGACGCCGCGCGCGCCGCGTTCGCGGAGGCCTGGGACGGCACCGAGCCGGTCGACATGGGCGYCGGCGGCTCGATCCCCTTCATCGCCGAGTTCCTCGAGGCGTTCCCGGAGGCCAGCGTGCTCGTCACCGGTGTCGAGGACCCCGACACCCGCGCCCACGGGGCCAACGAGGGGCTCCACCTCGCCGAGTTCGAGAAGGTCGTGCTCGCCGAGGCGTTCCTGCTCCGCAATCTCGGTGCGTAATCTCGGGGAGCGCGCGCCAACCTGCCCTTGGAATGTGACAGTTCTACTGTCATAGTGGGCGGCGGTCCTGGGAGGGACCTCCGCCTCGGGAGGCTGCCGGGGCTGCACAGGATCGGGTGATCCCCGCGATGACCGCACCGCACGCCGACCACACCCTCACCACGCTGCCGCTCGACCGCCGTCGCTTCCTCGGCTACGTCGTCGCGGGCTCGACCCTCGTGGCCGCCGCCGACCTCGGCCTCCTGGACGCGCCGGCCGCCTCCGCCGAGATCCCGACCCTGCCGCAGGTCCCCGAGCTGTACGACCTCAACGACATGCTCACCGATGCGGCGCGGCCGACCGCCAACCTCATCACCGTGGTCATCCGCGAGGACGGCACCGCCACCTTCGCGCTGCCCCGGATGGAGGTCGGCCAGGGCATCACCACCTCGACGGCGATGCTCATCGCCGAGGAGCTCGACCTGCCGCTCGACAAGGTCGAGGTGACCCTCGCGCCGGCGCGCCAGGAGCTGCTGTTCAACCAGCTCACCGGTGGCTCCAACACCACCATCTCGACGTACACGCCCATCCGCGTCGCGGCCGCCGTGGCCCGCGCCGCACTGCTCGACGCGGCCGCGATCGTCCTCGGCGACACCGTCGCCGGGCTGGTGGCGAAGGGCGGCGTCATCACCGCCCCCAGCGGGGCGTCCGTGACGTACGGCGAGCTGGCGGCGCGGGCGGCCAGCTCCACCACCCGTGCGGTCGAGGTCCAGCTCAAGGACGAGTCCGACTTCGCCGTCGTGGGCACGCCCACGAACCGGGTCGACGCCCTGGCGGCCGTGACCGGGACCAAGGACTTCACCACCGACCTGCAGGTCGAGGACGCGCTCCCGACCATGGTCTGTCGCGCTCCCACGCTCAACGGCACCCCCGTGCGGGTCCGCAACCAGGCCGCGGTCGAGCAGCTGCCCGGCGTCACGCACGTGGCCACGGTCAGCACCGGCGTCGCCGTACGGGCCGAGACGTTCGGCCAGTGCATCGACGCGATCCGCGCGCTCGACGTCGAGTGGGCCGACGGGCCGGTCRCCGGCGAGAGCGACGCCACCATCCTGCGCCGGCTCCGCTCGGCGCAGCTGCCGATGCCGGCGCTGCCGCCCAATCCGCTGGCCAGGACGATCGGCGGGGACTTCACGTTCTACTTCCGCAGCAACTCCGCGATGGACACCAACTCCGCGATCGCCGACGTCCGCGCGGACGGCGCCACGATCTGGGCGGGCCTGAAGTCCCCGATCGTCGCGCAGCAGCAGATCGCCGAGAAGCTCGGCATGACGCCGGACCAGGTGAGGGTCAACGTCGTCACCGCGGGCGGCTCGTTCGGTCGCCGACTGTTCTTCGACGGCGCGCTCGAGGCCGCGGAGATCTCGCAGGCGATGGGCCGGCCGGTGAAGCTGATGTGGCACCGCGCGGACGACGCGCGGGTCGGTCGCGGGCACCCGATGGGCACCTGCCGGGTGCAGGCCGTGGTGCTCGGCAAGGAGGTCCTCGCCTTCAACCAGTCGCTGACCTGCGTGGAGACCGACTTCCGGCACGGGCTCGGCGAGATCGTCACCGCCAAGGCGGYCGACCTGCCCGGCGGGCTGGGCAACCAGGGCTTCGCGCAGACGATCTTCGCTCTCACCCAGGAGGTCCCCTACGACTTCGGCGCGGTCACCCAGACCGTCATCGAGACCGACGACCGCTTCAACACCGGGTCGATGCGCAACATCTACTCGCCCGACGTCCGTGTCTCCAGCGAGCTGGTGATCGACCAGATCGCCGCGCGGATGGGCCTCGACCCCTACGAGTTCCGGCGCAGGTTCCAGCGCAACGAGCGCCTCCTCGCCGTGCTGGACAAGGTCGCCGAGGCGGGGGACTGGGGCCGGAGCATGCCTGCGGGAACCGCGCAGGGCATCGCGATCCACAAGGAGTACAAGGGCGTCTCGGCGTGCCTCGTCGAGATCGACTGCCGTCCCGCGACGACCGGTCGCCGGATCCGCGAGGCCGTCACCGGCCCGCGGGTCACCAAGGTGACGTACGCCGTCGACGTCGGCCTCGCGATCAACCCGCGAGGCCTCGAGGCCCAGATGCAGGGCGGCATCAACGACGGCATCGCGCTGGCCCTGACGTCCAGCCTGCACCTGCGCGACGGGCACTTCCTCGAGGCCAGCTGGGACAACTACTTCTACACCCGCCAGTGGAACACCCCGCCCGAGGTCGAGGTGATCGTGATGCCGTCGACGGAGAAGCAGCCCGGCGGCGCCGGCGAGGCCGGGGTGGCGGCGACCTTCGCGGCCGTGGCCTGCGCCTACGCCCGGGCGACCGGGACCGTCCCGACGTACTTCCCGATCAACCACAAGCAGCTCTCCTTCGAGCCCAAGCCCTTCGTCCCGCCGATCCCCGAGTCGCCGACCAACGGCCTCGACCTGACCTCCTGAGGAGCCCCCGCATGCCTCTCCAGACCTTTGTCCTCAACGGCAAGACCGTGACCGTGGACGTCGCCGACGACGTCCGGCTCCTGTGGGTGCTCCGGGACCGGCTCGGCGTCACCGGCCCGAAGTACGGCTGCGGCATCAACGTGTGCAAGGCCTGTACGTCGCACATCAACGGCTCGGCGTTCAACCCGTGCGCGGTGCCCGTCGGTCGCGTCGGGCCCGACGACGAGATCACCACCATCGAGGGGCTGCCCGACCAGGTGGAGGCACCCCAGCGCGGCCCGAACGGCCTGCACCCCATGCAGGAGGCGTGGCTGGACCGCGACGTCCCGCAGTGCGGCTACTGCCAGCCGGGCCAGATCATGGCCGCCGTGGCGCTGGCCAGGAAGGTGCGCGAGGAGGGTCGCGAGATCACCGACGCCGACCTCGACACCATCCGGAACATCTGTCGGTGCGGCACCTACACCCGCATCCGCGAGGCCATCGTGGACGGGGCCGGACGCATGTGAGTGCGCGGCCCGTAGAATCGCCGCGTGCCCACGCCGACGAGCAAGCGCAAGGGCGGTGACGGCCGTCTGACGGCTGCCATCGACCCCCACGACCAGGGCCCGCAGGACGCGTGCGGCGTCTTCGGGGTCTGGGCCCCGGGGGAGGACGTCGCCAAGCTCAGCTACTTCGGGCTCTACGCGCTCCAGCACCGCGGCCAGGAGTCCGCGGGCATCGCGGTGAGCAACGGCCGCCAGATCCTCGTCTACAAGGACATGGGGCTGGTCTCGCAGGTCTTCGACGAGTCGACGCTGGAGTCCCTCAAGGGCCACGTCGCCGTCGGGCACTCGCGCTACTCCACGACCGGCGCGAGCACCTGGCACAACGCGCAGCCGACGTTCCACCCCACCGCCACCGGCTCCATCGCGCTGGCCCACAACGGCAACCTCATCAACACCCCCGAGCTGGCCGCGATGGTGGTCGGTGCCGAGGGCGGCGAGCACCTGGACCTCCAGATGCGGATGCCGCCCGCGTCCACCAACGACACCTCGGTCGTCACCCAGCTCCTCGCGCACCACCCCGGCCAGACGGTCGAGGAGCGGGCCGCCGAGCTGCTCCCGCAGATCCAGGGCGCCTACTCCTTCGTCTGGATGGACGAGCACACGCTGTACGCCGCCCGCGACCCGCAGGGCATCCGCCCGCTGGTCCTCGGGCGCCTGGAGCGCGGCTGGGTGATCGCGTCGGAGACCGCGGCCCTGGACATCGTGGGCGCCTCGTTCATCCGCGAGATCGAGCCCGGCGAGATGGTCGCGGTCGACGAGGACGGGCTGCGCACCCAGCAGTTCGCCCAGCCGGCCCCCAAGCACTGCCTCTTCGAGTTCGTCTACCTCGCCCGCCCCGACACCCTCATCACCGGCCAGCGCGTCCACAGCGTGCGCGTGGAGATCGGTCGCCGGCTGGCCAAGGCCTTCCCGGCCGACGCCGACCTGGTCATCCCGGTCCCCGAGTCCGGCACCCCGTCGGCGATCGGCTACGCCGAGGAGTCGGGCATCCCCTACGGCATGGGCCTGGTCAAGAACTCCTACGTCGGGCGGACCTTCATCCAGCCCAGCCAGACCATCCGCCAGCTCGGCATCCGGCTCAAGCTCAACCCGCTGCGCGACGTCATCGAGGGCAAGCGCCTCGTGGTCGTGGACGACTCGATCGTGCGGGGCAACACCCAGCGTGCGCTCGTGCGGATGCTGCGCGAGGCCGGCGCCCGCGAGGTGCACGTGCGGATCAGCTCGCCGCCGGTCAAGTGGCCGTGCTTCTACGGCATCGACTTCGCGACCCGCGCCGAGCTCATCGCCAACGGCCTCACGTCCGACGAGATCTGCCGCTCGATCGACGCCGACTCGCTGGGCTACATCGACCTCGAGGACCTCGTCGAGGCCACCTCGGTGCCGATGGACGACCTGTGCCGCGCCTGCTTCGACGGGGTGTACCCGATCCCGCTGCCCGAGCCCGAGCGCCTCGGCAAGGGGATCCTCGAGCCGTCGGCCGACCGGGTCGCGCTGCCGGTGCTCAACAACCCCTGACCACTCGCCGTACCCATCCCAGCAGGAGCGACGTGACCGACAGCGACACGACCCACCCCGTGCCGGCCGGAGACGAGGGCGCGTACGCCGCCGCCGGCGTCTCGATCGAGGCCGCCGACCTGGCCATCGAGCTGATGAAGGGCTCGGTCGCGCGCGCCACCCGACCCGAGGTGATCGGGGGCCTGGGCGGCTTCGCCGGCCTCTTCGACGCCTCGGCGCTCACCCGCTACCAGCGGCCCCTGCTCGCCACCTCCACCGACGGCGTCGGCACCAAGGTCGCGATCGCGCAGGCGATGGACGTCCACGACACCATCGGCTTCGACCTCGTCGGCATGGTCGTCGACGATCTCGTGGTGTGTGGCGCCGAGCCGCTGTTCATGACCGACTACATCGCCACCGGCCGGGTCGTCCCCGAGCGGGTCGCGGCCATCGTCAAGGGCATCGCCGACGCGTGCGTGCTGGCCGGCTGCGCGCTCGTCGGCGGCGAGACCGCCGAGCACCCGGGGCTGCTCGCCCCCGACGAGTACGACGTCGCCGGTGCCGCCACCGGGGTCGTGGAGGCCGACCGGCTGCTCGGCCCCGGCCGGGTGCGTCCGGGCGACGTGGTGCTCGCCATGGGGTCCAGCGGCCTGCACTCCAACGGCTACTCCCTGGTGCGCCACGTGCTGCTCGGCGCGGGCGGGCCGGGCTGGTCCCTCGACCGCCACGTCGACGTGCTGGGGCGCACCCTGGGCGAGGAGCTCCTCGAGCCCACCCGGATCTACGCCAAGGCCTGCCTGGACCTCGCGGCCCAGACCGAGGTGCACGCCATGTCGCACGTGACCGGCGGCGGGCTCGCGGCCAACCTGGAGCGGGTCATGCCCGTCGAGGTGTCGGCGACGCTCGACCGGGCCACGTGGTCGCTCCCGCCGGTGTTCTCGTTGGTCGCCGAGGTCGGCAACGTCTCCCGCGAGGACCTCGAGGCGACCCTCAACTGCGGCGTCGGCATGGTCGCGCTGCTGCCCGCGGAGTCGGCCGACCGGGCGATCGCGGTGCTCGACGGGCACGGCATCCCCGCGTGGGTGGCCGGCGAGGTGCACACCGGCGGCGACGGACGCGTGGACCTGACCGGGGACCACCGCTGAGCCGTTCGGAGAACTCGTCCGGATTTCGGTCCACCCCGAAGTGCGGGAACAGCCAGGTAACAGGTAGCGTTGTCCTCACGAGAAATTCTTGAGACAGCCCGGGAGCCTTCGTTGCCCCGGCCGATTTGCGAGGGGGCTGACCCTATGGGGCGCGGCCGAGCCAAAGCCAAGCAGACCAAGGTCGCTCGCGACCTGAAGTACCGCACTCACGAGACGGACTTCGGGGCGCTCGCCAGTGAGCTTCACGGCGACAGCGGCACCGTGGACGAGCAGGTGGATCCTGAAGTCCTCGAGAAGTGGTCCGACGTCATCGAGCCCTCTCGCGACTGACGTCGCACCTCCGGTCCCCTGACCGGGCACTCCCGCTGCGCTGACCCGCCGACCGGGCACTTCCGTCGCGCTGGAAAGCGCCGACCGGGCACTTCCGTCGCGCTGGAACCCACCGACCGGGCAGTTTCGTCCCGCAACGCACGACCGGGCACCTCCTGCTGCGCGCAGGAAGTGCCCGGTCGATCGGCCCAGCGGTCCGGAAGTGCCCGGTCGGTCAGGGGAGCCAGACGCCCCGGAGCCGCCCGACGTCGTGCATGCGACGCTCGGCGAGCCGGTCGGCCGCGATGGCCGGAGCGACGCCCTCGGAGGTCGCGAGCTCGAAGACGGCCTTGGTCGTGTCGAAGATGCCGGTGGCCCGCTGCTGGGCGCGCTCGAAGGAGAAGCCCTCGAGCTCGTCGGCCACCTGGATCAGGCCGCCGGCGTTGACGCAGTAGTCGGGCGCGTACAGGATCCCGCGCTCCTCGAGCTGCTTCTCGACGCCGTGGTGCGCGAGCTGGTTGTTGGCCGCGCCGCACACGATCTTGGCCGACAGCACCTCGACGACCTCGTCGGTGAGCGCTCCGCCGAGCGCGCACGGGGCGTAGACKTCCAGCGGGGCGGCGACGAGCGCCTCGGTCGAGGCGACCGCGGTCACGGCCTCGTGCTCGGCGACCAGGGCATCGACGGACGGCTGGTGCACGTCGGYGATGACCACCGAGGCGCCGTCCTCGACGAGGTGGCGCACGAGGTGCCGGCCGACCTTGCCCACGCCCGCGACGCCGACGGTGCGGCCGTGGAGCGTCGGGGCACCCCAGACGACCTCGGCCGCAGCGCGCATGCCCTGGAACACGCCGTACGCCGTGAGCACCGAGCTGTCGCCCGCGCCGCCGTGGGCGGTGGTGCGACCGGTGACGAAGGAGCACTCGCGCGCGATGTGGTCCATGTCGTCGGAGAACGTCCCCACGTCGCAGGCGGTGTAGTAGCGACCGCCGAGCGACTGCACGAACCGGCCGTAGGCGCGCAGCAGCGCCTCGGTCTTGAGGGTCGACGGGTCACCGATGATGACCGCCTTGCCGCCGCCGAGGTCCAGGCCGGCGAGCGCCGCCTTGTAGGACATGCCGCGTGAGAGGTTGAGGACGTCCTCGATCGCGTCGTCGGTGCTCGCGTAGGGGTAGAAGCGGGTGCCGCCGAGGGCGGGACCGAGGGCGGTGGAGTGGATGGCGACGATGGCCTTCAGGCCGGTGGCCCGGTCGTTGCAGAAGACGACCTGCTCGTGCTCGCTGCCGAGGTCGAAGACGTCGACAGTGGGGTTTCCAGACATGGTGGTGTCCTTCGATGTGTCGTGGCGGCCGCGTGGGTGGTGCGACCCGGTCGTGACGGTCATGGGTGGTGACCGCCGTCACCTCCAAGGTTAGTCCGACTCGCGCATGATCACGACGTCGCCGTGCGTGCCGTAGCCGAGCAGCGGGCCGCCCGCCGCCGCGCCGTTGAAGGCGATCATCAGCCACCGGTCGTCCACCCGCGCGAGGGTCGGCCACGGCAGGTTCGTCGGGTACGGCGCGTCCAGCGCGCCGCGCTCCACCAGGTCCGTGCCGAGCACCGGGAACCGGGCGCGCTCGCCCCGGCGCCCGTCCCTCCCGTCGCTGGCCAGGACGAGCAGCTCGCCGTCGACCCGCAGCAGGGTGGTGCCCTCGGTCGCCCGCCGGTCGGGTGCCGCGGAGAGCAGGGTCAGGTCGTCGAGGGACGGCCCGGCCGCCACGGCGGGGTGGAAGCGGAAGAACCGGCTCGCGCTCACGAAGCCCACCAGCCAGCGGTCCTCCTCGCGCACCAGGTGCGGGTCCCACACCGCGACCGAGGTGAAGCCGTCGGTGGGCAGCGGCAGCTCGACGGTGTCCAGCACGTGCTCGCCGTGCAGCAGGTCCACCGACCCGTCGACGGTCGCCAGCGTCACCCGCAGCGACGACGCGGCGGTCCGCGAGGCCCGCGTGCTGGGCTGCTCGAAGTCCCCCCAGGTGCTCGTCGCGACCAGCCACCGGTCGCCGTCGCGGACCACGTGCGTCGCGTGGTCGCCGTACACCCCGGGCCGGTCGGGGCGACGGAAGAACAGGTCGCCCGCGCGCCGCAGCTCGAGGGTGTCGGGGGTGAGGCGCCACAGGCTGGTGTGGGCGCTGTCGAAGAACCCGGGCCCGGCCGAGGTGGCGCTCAGCCACAGGTCGCCGTCGTCGCGCACGGGGGAGCCGTCGGCGTGGCTGACCAGGCGCAGGTCGCGCAGGCCGAGCTGTCCGAAGGTGCCGGCGACCGAGGGCTGCGGGGGCAGCTCGACCCGGAGCTCGGCGAGCGCCGCCTCGTCGTGCAGGTCGCGGACGTCGAGGTCGTCGCGCAGGTCCCGACGGGCGCGGGCGACCCAGCGCCCCTGCTCGCGCGACCACCCGGTGAGGTGGCTCCCGGTCAGGGTGAGCCCGAGCCCGGTCGGTGACTCCGCGCGGCCCATCCGCCGGCTCCGGTGCACCCCGGTCCCGTGGCCTCGCGTGACGGTCAGGGAGAGCGACCCGTCGTCGTACGACAGTCCCAGGCGGGCCGCGTCCAGGCCCAGGGCGAGGTAGGAGCGGTCGGTCGGCCTGGAGAGCGTCGTCGTCGCAGCGACGTACGGCGCGCGCACCGGCATCCGGTCCCCCCCGCCGTCCGCGGTGCACAGGCGCGTCTCGGCGACCAGGTCGACCGGCCGCAGGCGGCGCACGATCTCGAGGCGGGGCAGCACGGGGCGATCATCGCAGCCGGCGCCACCCCGCCCGGGAGGGGTCAGCCCAGCGACATCCGCGGCTCACCGTTGACGAGCCCGGTGCCGGCGATGGTGCACCGGCCGCTGCGGACCGCGCCGCCGTTCCACGCCTGGCGCACGCAGGACCGGGTGGCCATCTGCGCCCAGTAGTTCGGGTGCAGCGACTCCTGGATGTAGTACGGGTTGCTCGAGTCGCAGCAGGTCGAGACGGTGCGGATCTGGTTGATCCACTCCGTCTGGTCCACGGCTCCGGGCTGCGTCCACGAGGACAGCCCCTTCTCCTCGTAGAGGCCCACCGTGTTCTCGCAGAGTCGGCGACCGTTGAACGCCGACGACAGGTCGAGGGTGCGCACGTTGGTGAGCCCCGAGTCGGTCGCGCCGCCCATGACGGCGCCGTTGATCGTGGGCAGTGCGGTCGCGTTGGCCCAGTCGGCGTCCCGGTTCCAGAAGCCGCAGCCGCCCGTGCTCATCCGGGAGTAGCCGGACTCGGAGTAGCGGAACGACGACGAGCTCGGCAGCGGCGACGGGTAGTTCTGGACCAGCAGCGTCCAGGCGTTGTCGGCGTACCCGGCGTTGCGCATCGCCGTGCGCACGTTCTGCAGCGCGGTGG
>NZ_JBFUMD010000066.1:0-11428 GCF_054049555.1 Nocardioides sp. P5_C9_2 | reverse complement strand
GTCCTCGAGCTTGTTCATCAGCTCGGCGAGCGGCTTCTGGTCGTCGATCCAGCCGAGGAACTGCCAGATCGCGCGGAAGTCCTCGATGTCGTTGATCAGCGGGGTGCCGGTCAGGGCCATCAGCAGCGGGCGGGCGACCCGGGTCCGCAGGCGCTGCGACAGCTCGAGGACGTGCTGGCTGCGCTGCGACGACTTGTTCTTGATGAAGTGGGCCTCGTCGACGACCATGCCGCGGAAGCCGTGGTCGCCCAGCCAGCCCACGTGCCGGTCGAGCACCTCGTAGTTGACGATGACGATGTCGGCGAAGCCGTCGACGGTCTCGCCGTCGCCGTGGATGACGGTGACGGTGCGGTGCGGGGTCCACAGGCTCACCTCGTGGGCCCAGTTGGCCTTGACGACGTTGGGCACCACGCACAGCAGGGGGTAGGCGTCGGCGGCCTGCGCGGCGATCAGGGCCTGCGCGGTCTTGCCGAGGCCGGGCTCGTCGGCCAGGAGGAAGGTCCGGTGTCCCTGGGCGGCCGAGGCGACCAGCTGCTTCTGGTGGGGCATCAGGGCGACACCCGGGGTGCGGGCCGCGTCGGGAGCCGGGAGGGTCATGCAGGCGGAGGCGCCGCCGCCGACGTACTCGAAGGACTTGAAGAGCGGCTCGAGGAGCTCCCAGTTGGCCAGCCGACGCGCCTGCGGGCGGCTGAGCTCTGCGGCCGAGAAGTCCGGCACGAGGAACGGGTTGGCCAGCTGGCGGGCGACGACGGACTGGGGCACGACGCGGCGCGGGGAGGAGCTCGCAGCCGTGTCCGGCTTGGGCGGCTCGACCTCCGCGGGGGCGTCGATGCCGGCCTGCTTGAGCATCTGCCGACGCAGCGCACGAGCGCCCTCGGAGATCTCGGCGTCCTCGGCGAGCAGCTGCAGCAGCGAGGTGTCGCGGGCCGCGGTCTTGGCCAGGATCGTGGCGATGCCGTCGAGACGCTTGAGCTGCTCGCCCCGGCGTCCCTCGGCGACCTCGGTGTCGGCGTTGATCCGCGAGCGCTCCTCCCGCACCAGCAGCGCGACCACCTGGAAGGTCGCCCGGCCGTGAGGCATCACCTTGCCGCGCTCGGCGGCCTGCTCGACCTCGCGCACGGCGCGGGCGAGCACCGGGATGATGCCCTCGTTGTCCAGGCGCTTGACCTTGGTGTTGCCACCTCGGCGCTGCGCGGTCTGGCGTCGGCCTCGCTGAGCCACTCACGTCCTCCTCGGATGCCCGACGCGCCTACGTCGGACAACGTCGCCGCACACGTTCTTCCCCGGTACGACGCTGTCTCCCCCGGGGCCGGTGCGACGGTGACAGAACGTCTGAGCCGCACCCGAATGCCGGGGCTGGTCCACCCGGATCKGGCTCGACCGGGGGGCTAAGTGGTTCCCATGTTACCTCCGTCCCGCGCGAAAGTGTGCACCGGTGGGTCCCGGCCCGGCTCGGTAAAAGTTCGGCCCGAGCGGTCCAGTCAGGCGCGTGCTGCACTGGCGCGCCGCGGGGCCGCCACCGATCCTTGCCAGATGCTGGTCCACCACCTCAACTGCGGCACCCTGCGCCCGCGCCTCGCGCCGGAGCTGGTCTGCCACGTCCTGCTCGTCGAGACGCCCACCGGGCTGGTGCTGGTCGACTCGGGGTTCGGCCTCGAGGACATCCGCGACCCGGCGGGCCGCCTGGGACCGGCCCGGCGCCTGACGCGTCCGGTGCTCGACCCCGCCGAGACCGCGCTGCGTCAGGTGGAGGCGCTGGGGTTCTCCGGGCGCGACGTGACCGCCGTCGTGCTCACCCACTTCGACGCCGACCACGTCGGCGGGCTCGCCGACTTCCCCGGCGCGGCGGTRCACCTCACCTCCAACGAGCTCGCCGCCACCCTGTCGCCGCAGACCCGCCTCGAGCGCAACCGCTACCGGACGGCCCAGCGCGCGCACGCCCCCACGCTCATCGAGCACTCGCCCGCCTCGGGTGACGAGTGGTGGGGCTTCACCGCGGTGGAGCTCGACGGTCTCGCCCCCGGCATCGTGCTCATCGCCCTGCCGGGGCACACCCGCGGGCACGCGGCGGTCGCCGTCGACGCCGGGGACCACTGGGTGCTCCACGCCGGGGACGCCTTCTACCACCACGGCCAGGTCGACGGGTCCGGCGCCGCACCGGTCGCACTGCGGCGCATGGAGCGAGCCGTGGCCCACGACCGGGCCCTGGTGCACGCCAACCACGAGCGGCTGGCGGAGCTGTACGACGGACGCGAGCCGGGGGTGCTGCTCGTCAACTCGCACGACCCGCTGCTGCTCGAGCAGGCACAGCGGACCGGCGGCGGGCGGCACGCGCGGCGTACCTAGCCCGGGCCACCCACATGTAACGCTCCGTCGATGCGGCTCCCACAGCCACCGATGGGGTGTGAAGTCCGCGTGACGGAGCGTTACATGGGCGAGGGGGGCGCTCAGCCCTCGGGCGCCACCCGCACCAGCAGCTTGCCCACGTTGCGCCCGACGAGCAGGCCTCGGAACGCCTCCGGCGCGGCCTCGAGACCGTCGACGACGTCCTCGCGGTAGCGCACCGACCCGTCGGCGACCCACCCGGTCATCTCCCGCAGGAAGTCCTCGTGGTGCTCGGCCACGAACTCGTCCTGGATGAAGCCGCGGACCGTGAGGCTCAGCGCCAGCACCCTGCCCATGAAGGCGGGCAGCTGGTCGGGACCCTCGGGGGCACTGGTGGCGTTGTAGCCGGCCACCAGGCCGCACACCGGGATCCGCGCGAAGCGGTTGAGGCGGCGCGTCACGGCCGCCGCGACGGCGCCGCCGACGTTCTCGAAGTAGACGTCGATGCCGTCAGGGGTCGCGGCGGCCAGGTCGTCGGCGAAGGTCGGCGAGCGGTGGTCGACCGCAGCGTCGAAGCCGTAGTCCTCGACGAGGATGCGGCACTTCTCGGCACCACCGGCGATGCCCACCGCTCGCGCGCCCTTGACCTTGGCGATCTGGCCGACGGCCGAGCCGACCGGGCCGGCGGCCGCGGCGGTGACCACCGTCTCGCCCGGCTGCGGACGGCCCAGCACGAGCAGCCCGGCGTACGCCGTGAAGCCGGGCATGCCGAGCACCCCCAGCGCGGTGCTGACCGGCGCGGCGTCGGGGTCGATGCGGCGGGTGTGCCGGGCGTCGACCACGGCGTGGGTCTGCCAGCCGGCGAAGGCCAGCACGACGTCGCCCACCGCGCGGGACTCGGCGCGCGACCCGACGACCTCGCACACCGTGCCGCCGAGCATCACGTCGCCGACCTCGAGCGGCGCGGCGTACGACTTGGCGGCACTCATCCGGCCCCGCATGTAGGGGTCGAGGGAGAGGTAGAGGGTGCGGAGCAGCACCTGGCCCTCGGCGAGCTCGGGCAGCTCCTCGGTGGTGACCTCGAAGTCACTGTCGGCCGGCTCGCCGACGGGTCGGGCGGCCATGCGGATCTGGGTCGATGTGGTCATGGACCCATTCAAGCCCCGGGGTGGGCGTGCCACGATCGGGGGGTCCGGTCGCCGACACCAGGAGGAACCATGGCCCCCAAGATCGCCACCAACACCCGCGTGGAGCGCGACGAGATGCTCGACTTCGTCCGGCCGCGGCACCGGATGGTCCTCATCACCCGACGCGGCGACGGCAGTCCCCAGGCCTCCCCGGTCACCGGCGGCGTCGACGACTCCGGGCGCCTGGTGATCTCGAGCTATCCGCAGCGTGCCAAGACCCGCAACGCCCGCAGCCGCCCCGAGGTGAGCGTCGTCGTGGTCTCCGACGAGTGGGACGACCCGTGGGTGCAGGTGGACGGCACCGCCGAGGTGATCGACGCGGTCGACGACGTCGAGCCGTTCGTGGAGTACTTCCGCAACATCGCCGGCGAGCACTCCGACTGGGACGAGTACCGCCGGGCCATGCGGGACCAGGGCAAGTCGCTGATCCGGATCACCCCGGACCACTGGGGCCCGGTCGCCACCGGAGGCTTCCCGCCGGAGTCGACGCGGGACTGACGGCCGCCCGGCGCCTCAGGTGACGGGCATCCCCTGGATGGCCGTGATGGCGATCGTGTAGACGATGTCCTCGACGAGCGCACCGCGCGACAGGTCGTTGACCGGCTTGGCCAGGCCCTGCAGCATCGGCCCGATCGAGATCACGTCGGCGCTGCGCTGCACGGCCTTGTACGTCGTGTTGCCGGTGTTGAGGTCCGGGAAGACGAAGACGTTGGCCCGCCCCGCCACCGGACTGTCCGGGGCCTTGCTGCGCGCCACCGAGGCGATGGCGGCGGCGTCGTACTGCAACGGGCCGTCGACGARCAGGCCGGGCTCGCGCTCGCGGACCAGGCGGGTCGCCTCCGTCACCTTGGCGACGTCCACGCCCGTCCCGGACGTGCCGGTGCTGAAGCTGATCATCGCGACGCGGGGCTCGATGCCGAACCGCCGGGCCGAGGCCGCGCTCTGCACGGCGATGTCGGCGAGCTGCTGGGCGTCCGGGTCCGGGTTGACCGCGCAGTCGCCGTAGATGACCACCTCGTCGGGCAGGCACATGAAGAACACCGACGAGACGAGACGGGCGCCGGGGGCTGGGCCGAGCAGCTGGAGGGCGGGGCGCAGCGTCGCCGCGGTGGTGTGCACGGCACCGGCGACCATGCCGTCCACCTCGTCGAGCCGCAGCATCATCGTGCCGAGCGTGATCGTGTCGTCGAGCTGGTTGCGGGCGATGTCGGGGGTCATCCCCTTGTGACGGCGGGCCTCGACGAGCGCGTCGACGTACCGCTCGCTCACGGCCGCGGGATCGACGACCTCGATGCCGGGAGGCACGGTGAGGCCCTGGGCCTCGGCCTGGGCAGCCACCTCGTCCGGCGTGCCCAGGAGCACGCACCGGGCGATGCCCATGTGATGTGCGGTCACCGCGGCCCGGATCGTGCGGGGCTCGGTGCCCTCGGGCAGCACGATCCTGCGGTCGGCCTCGCGAGCCTGGGTGGCGAGCCGGCGCCGGAAGGCCGGGGGGCTCAGGCGCGGGACGTGGTCCGGGGTGGGCAGCGTGGCCAGCCAGCCGGGGTCGAGCGCGTCGGCCACCGCCGCCATCACCAGCCCGGCCCGCTCGCCGTCGTCGACCGGCACCTCGGGGTCCATGTCGTGCACGGTGGTGGCGGTCTCGTAGCTGTTGCGCTCGGTCAGCAGCACGGGCAGCCCGGTGGCCGCCGCGCCGCGGCACAGCTCCCACACCCGGGGGTCCGGCTCCACGCCCAGGGTGAGCAGCAGCCCGGCGAAGCGGGTGCCGTTCATCGCGGCCAGGCAGGCGGACAGGATGATCTCGTCGCGGTCCCCCGGCACGATGAGCAGCAGCCCCTCGCGCAGCAGCGGCAGGATGCCGGGCACGGCCTGGGCGCCGACGATGACGTCCTTGACCCGGCGGTCCTGCTCCCCGGCGTTGAGCGCCCGGACGCCGAGGCCGCGGACCGCGTCGGAGACCCGCGGCCACCCCAGCTCGGGCCGGAAGGGCACCGCCCCGACCAGGGCGAGGTCGCGTCGGCCGAGGACCGTCCGGGTCTCGGCGGTCCGCTCCGGCGTCAGGTCCCGGATGCGGTTGACCACCGCGCCGACCACGCGTCGGCGCTCGCCGCCCTGGTAGGTGCGCGCGGTGATCTCCATCGTCTCGGCGAGGTGCTCGAGGTCCTCGCTGCTCTCCGGGGCCCCCACGAGCAGGACGTCGGCGTCCAGGGCCTTGGCCAGCGCGACGTTGGTGCGTCCGGCGTAGACCAGTCCGGAGCCGGGGACGAGGCCCTCGACGACCACGACGTCGTGCTCGGCCACGAGCGGCTCCGCGGCCGCGACCACGTCCTCCAGCAGCGAGTCCAGCTCGTTGCGCGACAGCGCCTGCTCCACGCGGGTGGCCGAGATCGGCTCCGGGGGGCGCAGCGTCGACGTGAGCCGGACCAGGGCGGTGGAGCGGTCCTCGTCGGCGCCGCGGGCGCGGGGCTGGGCCAGCGGCTTGTAGAAGCCGACCGACACCCCCTGCCGCTCCAGGGCGTGCACCAGCCCGAGGCAGGTGGCCGTCAGCCCGACCCCGTGGCTGGTGGGCGCCACGAGCAGCGTGCGGGTCATCGAGCCACCTCCCGGGCCAGCCCGGCGGTGTCGCGCGCGATGAGCAGCTCCTCGTCGGTGGGTACGACGATCGCGACCCTGTCCCCGTCGCGGCTGACCCGCCCGCCGGTCCCCCGGCCGTGGGCAGCGTTGGCGGCGGGGTCCTCGTGGAGCCCCAGCACGCCGAGGTGGGACAGGATGCGGCGGCGCACCTCCTCGGAGTGCTCGCCGATGCCGCCGGTGAAGACGACCGCGTCGAGCCCGTCGAGCGCGACGGCGAGCGCGCCGACCGACTTCGCCGCTCGGTAGGCGAAGACGTCGAGGGCCAGCGCTGCGGCGTCGGAGCCCTGCGCCGCTGCCTCGCACACGGTGCGCATGTCGTTGCTCAGCCCCGACAGCGCCAGCAGCCCGCTCCGCGTGTTGAGCGCGTCGACCACCCCCTCCACGTCGAGGTCGAGGCGCCGGGCGACGTAGCCGAGCAGCCCCGGGTCGACGTCACCGCTCCGGGTCCCCATGACCAGTCCCTCCAGGGGCGTCAGCCCCATGGTCGTGTCGACCGACTCCCCGCCGCGGACGGCGGCCCCGCTGCACCCGTTGCCGAGGTGGAGGACCACGAGCCGGAGATCCTCGAGGGGACGGTCGAGCACCCCGGCCGCCCGGGCGCTGACGAAGCGGTGGCTGGTGCCGTGGAAGCCGTAGCGCCGCACGTCGTGGTCGTCGTACCACTCCTGCGGGACGGCGTAGCGGTAGGCGACCGGCGGCATCGTCTGGTGGAACGCGGTGTCGAAGACCGCGACCTGCGCGAGACCGGGCAGCGCCTCGCGGGCGGTCTCGATGCCGAGCAGGTTGGCGGGCATGTGGAGCGGCGCGAGGTCGACCAGCGGGTGGAGGTCGGCGAGCACCTCGTCGTCGACCACCACGGAGGCGCTGAAGCGGCTGCCGCCGTGCACGACCCGGTGTCCCACCCCCACCAGCCCGGCACGCTCCTCGTCGGTGAGCGAGGCCACCAGGTGGGTCAGGGCTCCTCGCGAGGAGGGGTCCTCCGGGACGCTGGAATGCCCGACGTCGCCGCGGCGGAGGTGCACCGTCGCATCGCTGCTCCCCACCCGCTCGGCCAGCCCGGTCAACCGGCGGGCACCCGTGGCCGGGTCCACGAGCGCCAGCTTGACCGACGAGCTGCCGCAGTTGAGGACCAGCACCTGCTCCGCGCTCATGCTGGTCAACGTACCGCCCGTCAGCGCGGGCGGGTCAGCCTCACGACCTCCGGAGGCAGCCCCCACTCGTCGCGGCCGAGCCGGGAGACCGGCTCCAGGTGCGCCATCGACGGATGGCCCTCGACGAGCGCCTCGCTGCGCACCGTGGTGGCCACGACGTGTCCGAGCACCAGGGTGGAGTCCCCCAGCTCGACGGTCGAGTGCAGCGTGCACTCGAGGGAGGCCGGCGACGCCACGACCCGGCGCGGGGCGACGAGCAGGCTGGGCTCGGTCTCGATGCCCAGGGCCTCGGCCTCGTCCACGCCGGGCTCGAAGCCTGCCGAGGAGTCGTTGACCAGGTCCATCAGCGGGCGCGAGGCCACGTTGACCACGAACTCCCCCGTCGCCCGCACGTTGGCCAGCGTGTCCTTGTCACCCACGGAGGTGAACTGCACGATCGGCGGGTTGGCGCACGACACCGTGTAGAAGGAGTGCGGGGCGAGGTTGCCGACGCCGTCGGCGGCGACGGTCGACACCCAGGCGATGGGTCGCGGCACGACGAGCGCGGTGAGCAGCCGGTAGACGTTCACGTCCGGGTCGTCGGAGAGGAACACGGTGCGGCGGGAGTCCATGTCCCCAGTGTCCCGGCACGCCGGGCAGGCCGTCCGGTGGGGCGGGCGGCCCGTCCGGGGGTGACCTTGGGCCCTGACGGTGATCGGCGCGACGGGCGCACGGTGGGGAGGGAGGCGCCTGCCCCGCCCACCCGTCCCGGAGGCCGCTCATGAGCCCGCCCACCTATCCCGTCCGCGTCGACGCCCGGCTCGACGACCACCTCAGCCGGTGGCTGTGGTTGGTGAAGTGGCTGCTCGCGATCCCGCACTTCCTGGTCCTGGCGCTGCTGTGGGTCGCGTTCGCGGTGCTGTCGGTGGTCGCCTTCTTCGCCATCCTCGTCACCGGGCGCTACCCCCGCTCGATCTTCGACTTCAACGTCGGGGTGCTGCGCTGGACCTGGCGGGTGTCCTACTACACGTACGGCGGGCTGGGCACCGACCGCTACCCGCCCTTCACCCTCGAGGAGCGTCCCGACTACCCCGCGCACCTGGAGGTGGTCCGTCCCGAGCGCCTGTCGCGCGGACTGGTGCTGGTCAAGTGGTGGCTGCTCGCCATCCCCCACTACCTCGTGCTCGCCCTCTTCCTCGGCGGCGGCGCGTACGCCGCCTCCGAGGACGATCTGTCCCAGGGCTGGAACGGCGGACTGATCGGGCTGCTCGTCCTCGTCGCCGGGGTGCTGCTCCTCTTCACCGGGCGCTACCCGCGCAGCATCTTCGACCTGGTCCTGGGACTGAACCGCTGGGTGCTGCGCGTCGCCGCGTACGCCGCCCTGATGACCGACGCCTACCCGCCGTTCCGCCTCGACATGGGCGGCGACGACCCCGGCACCGGGGTGCTCACCCTCGACCCGCCGACGGCCCGCGCCCCGCAGCCGTTCGGCGAACCGCCGCCGCCGGCCCAGGGCCCGCCGCCGGCACCGAGTCCGTACGTCGCGCCCCCGCCGGCGCAGCGCTGGGGCGCCGGCCGGATCCTCGGGGTGGTGCTCGGGTCGCTGATGGCACTGGGCGCGCTCGGCCTGCTGGCCGGCGGTGCCGCGCTCACGATCGGCGACACCGTGCTGCGTGACGACAACGGCTACCTGATGAGCGACTCGTCGACCTTCGCCTCCCCCGGGCTGGCGGTCACCTCGCGCGCCATCCACCTGGACGACGGCTCGGTGGACCTGGACCTCGCGAGCCGCTGGTTGGGCACGGTCCGCGTCGTGGCGAGCTCGGAGGTCCCGGCCGACGTGTTCGTGGGCATCGCGCCGACCGCCGCCACGGACGCGTGGCTGAGCGGCGTGGCCCACTCGACCGTCATCGATCCCTCGGGCGATCGTCGTGGCCCCGACACGGCGTACGTGGACGGCAGCACCCCGCTCCTGCCTCCCGGCGACCAGACCTTCTGGGTCGCCTCGGAGACGGGCCCGGGGTCCCAGGTGCTGACGTGGGAGCCGCAGGACGGTGACTGGACGGTGGTCGTGATGAGCGCCGACGGCACTGCTCCGGTCCGGGCACGGGTCGCCGTCGGTGCCGAGGTGCCCGTCCTCGGCGACGTCGCCACCGGGCTCCTCATCACCGGAGCGCTGCTGCTGCCGCTGTCCGCGCTGGTCCTGTGGCTCGCCGTGCACCGCCGGAGGCCGGCGCCGCGCTAGGTTGTCGCCATGGCGCAGAAGAAGACGTGGGCCGACCTGAGTCCGACCCAGCAGCGGATCATCATCGTCTCCGGCKTCGTCGAGGTCGTCCTGACGGCCTACTGCCTGCGTGACCTCGGCCGCCGTCCTGCCGACCAGGTCCGCGGCCCCAAGGCACTGTGGGCGCCCGCCATGTCGGTGCAGCCGTTCGGGCCCCTGGCCTACCTCGCGCTGGGACGCCGCCAGGCCTGATCGGGCGTACGCCGGCTCACCGCCAGCCGAGCCCCGGCGCCACGTCGGTGAGCAACGACTCCAGCAGGTGCGCGTTGTAGTCCACGCCGAGCTGGTTGGGGACGGTCAGCAGCACCGTGTCGGCCGCGGCGATCGCCTCGTCCTGCGCCAGCTCCTCGACCAGGACGTCCGGCTCGGCGGCGTACGAGCGGCCGAAGACGGCCCGCAGGTTGGCCTCGATGTTGCCGATCTGGTCGGCGCTCCTGCCCTCGTGGCCGAAGTAGGCCCGGTCGAGGTCCGTGGTGATCGGCATGATCGACCGGCTCACCGACACCCGCGGTTCGTGGTCGTGCCCCGCCTCGGCCCAGGCCTCCCGGAAGGCGTCGATCTGCCGGCGCTGCTGGACGTGGAACGGCTCGCCGGTCTCGTCGGCCTTGAGGGTCGAGCTCATCAGGTGCATGCCCTGCTGGGCCGCCCAGCGCGCGGTGGCGTCCGACGCGGCTCCCCACCAGATCCGGTCGCGGAGCCCGGGCGAGTGCGGCTCGGGTCGGAGCAGGCCGGGCGGGTTGGGGAACATCGGGCGCGGGCTGGGCTCGGCGAACCCCTTGCCCTCGAGCACCTCGAGGAAGACCGCGGTGTGCCGGCGTGCCATGTCGGCCTGGTCCTCGCCGGCCGCCGGCGCGTAGCCGAAGTAGCGCCAGCCGTCGACGACCTGCTCCGGTGATCCCCGGCTGATGCCGAGCTGGAGCCGGCCGCCCGAGATGAGGTCGGCCGAGCCGGCGTCCTCGGCCATGTAGAGCGGGTTCTCGTAGCGCATGTCGATGACGCCGGTGCCGATCTCGATCCTGCTGGTCCGGGCCCCGACGGCGGCCAGCAGCGGGAACGGCGAGGCGAGCTGGCGGGCGAAGTGGTGCACGCGGTAGTAGGCGCCGTCGACGCCGAGCTCCTCCGCGGCGACCGCGAGCTCGATCGACTGCAGGAGGGTGTCGGAGGCGCTGCGCACCTGCGAGTGGGGCGAGTCGGTCCAGTGACCGAAGTTGAGGAACCCGATCTTCTTCATGACTGGTCCAACCATCGACCGGCGCGGGCATTCCCCGGGCGGCGCACGACCCACTCGGCCACGGCGAGGTTGATGACCCACGCCGCCCCCTTGGCCAGGTCGCCCCGCACCTGGCCGGTCCCGAGCAGCGCGGCGCCGACGCCCTCGGTGAAGGCCTGCGTCCCGGCCGCCAGGCCGATGGCGTAGGCGCGGATCATCCACGCCCGGTGCGCGGGGACGTCCCGGCGGCGGATCGCGGCAACGCCCAGCACCAGGGAGGCACCCATCACGGAGGCGAAGGTCAGCCGCAGCCAGAAGAGCAGGTGGCCCGTACCGGGCTTCGGGGCGYAGCCCACGGTCAGCCAGAGCGCGGAGCCGGCGACGAGCAGGCCCGCGACGGCGAGGACGCGTCCGGCGCGGCGGTGCCAGCTGCCGCGGCGCAGTCGCGGCACGAACTGCAGGGCACCCACGACGGCGTACGTCGCGGCGCCGACGATGTGCAGGACCAGGGCCAGCGGGAACCCGCCGAACCGGTCGTCCGCCGGCATCACGTCGGGCCCACCCGCGAGCTGCACGAGTCGGAGGGTCCCGGCGGCGACCGGGATCGCGCTCAGCGCGACGAGGGCGGCGGGCACCGGCCAGCCCGACCGGCCTGCCC
>NZ_JBFUMD010000065.1:0-11467 GCF_054049555.1 Nocardioides sp. P5_C9_2 | reverse complement strand
GTCGATCCGCATCCCGGCCTCCTGCTGCGGGCTGGTCGGCCTCAAKCCCACGCGGGGGCGGATCAGTGCCGCGCCGACGTACGGCGACCCGACCGGCCTGGCCACGGCGGGCCCGCTCGCCCGGACCGTGCGCGACGCCGCCGCCCTGCTCGACGTGCTCGCCGGCAGGCGTCCCGGCGACCCCTCCTGGGCCCCGCCACCGCCACGCGGGTTCCTCGAGTCCTGCGAGCGCGAGCCCGGTCGACTCCGGGTCGCGCGCTTCATCACACCGGTCCTCACCGACAGCGAGGTCGACGCGAGCAGCGTCGAGGCCTGGGAGGCCACGGCCACGCTGCTCGCCGACCTCGGTCACGAGGTCGAGGACGTCGAGGTCCCGCTGCCGCGCGAGGCGGTGGCGACCTTCGAGACCTGCTGGTCCGTGCTCACGGCGATGTCGCCCGCCCCGCCCGGCACCGAGCACCTGTTGCGCCCGCTCACCCGCTGGCTGGCCGCCCGTGGTCGGGCGGTGAGCGGTCCCGAGTTCGGCGCCGCAATCGCCCTTATGCGCCAGTACGCCGCGGCGGCGCTCGTCGCCCTCGCGCCGTACGACCTGGTCCTCACCCCGACCCTGGCCACCCCGCCACCGCTCGTCGGGGCGCTGCGCGACGACGCGGACCCGGCGGCCGACTTCGAGGCCCAGAAGCGGTTCACGCCGTGGACCAGCGCCTGGAACGTCACCGGGATGCCGGCCGTCTCGCTGCCCCTGCGCCGGACCGCCGCGGGGCTGCCCGTCGGGGTGATGCTGGCCGCCCGGCCCGCGGAGGAGCACGTGCTGCTGGCGGCCGCGGCCCAGCTGGAGGAGGCGCGGCCGTGGGCGCACCTGAGGCCGCCGGGCTGGTGAGCGGCGTGTGGACAACCGGTGCCGTGCGTGGTCCGCTGGCCCCATGAGCGAGCTGACGCCGTACCTCTGCGTGGCCGACGCCCGCGCCGCCATCGACTGGTACGCCGCCGTGCTGGGCGCCGAGGTGACCCTCGAGCCGATCGTCATGGCCGACGGACGGGTCGGTCACGTCGAGCTCGCGGTCGACGGTGCGCGCTGGATGATGTCGGAGGAGTTCGCCTCGGCAGGCGTGGCCGCCCCCGATCCGGCACGCGGCGCGTCCGTCTCGATGCACCTGACCGTGGACGACGTGGATGGCGTCTGCGAGCGCGTGGTCGCCTCCGGCACGCCGCTCGACCGAGGTCCCGAGGACTCGCCCCCGGCCGGGCGGGTGGCGGTCCTGCGCGACCCGTTCGGGCACCGCTGGTTCCTCGCCCAGCCCCTGACCTGATCGATGCGGCGGCGACCGTCTCAGTCGCCCACGCCGCGCGCGTGCAGTGCGTCCCCGGTCTCGCGGGCCCGTGCCACCACGCGGATCACGAGCGGGGTGAGCCGCGCCCGTGGCGACCGCTCGAGACCGCGTGCCAGGGCGGCGTCCCGCGCCTCGCCGGCCAGGGTGAGAGTCGAGGGGATCGCGCGCAGCATCAGCGAGAACGCCAGGCCGACGGCCTCCGGGTCGACCCCCACCCGCCGGAAGGGACGCAACCCGTGGACCACGGCGTCCATGACCTCGTCGACCGGTGTCGTCACGGTGAGGGTGGTGGCGAGCAGGATCAGGGCGACCAGGTCACCCACGACCTCCACCGATCGCGGCCACCCGCTCTGCCAGGCCGTCCAGGCACCCAGCACGGCGGCCATCACCAGGAGACCGCGCATCGCGCGCAGCGTCACGTCCAGGCGGGCGCCCGACCACGCCAGCAGGCCGGCCGCCAGGACGACGAACACCAACGCCGACGCCGGCCCGTGGACGACCACGACCACGATGCTGGCCAGCATCAGGCCGAGCAGCTTGGTCCCGGCCCGGCGCCGGTGCAGGAAGGTGTCCCCGGGCTGGTGGATGCCGAGCAGGTCGCCGCTCATGCGGTGGCCCGGTAGCGCGAGACGATCTCGTCGGCAGCGCCGTCGTGCTCGACGCGGCCGTGCCGCACCAGCAGCGCGCGGTCGCAGAGGGAGGCCAGCTCGAGGTCGTGGGTGACGAGGACCAGCTGCTGGGGGAGGGCGAGCAGCAGGTCGCCGATCCGACGGCTGTTGCCGAGGTCGAGCAGCGTGGTCGGCTCGTCGGCGACCAGGACGGAGGGCCCGGTCGCCAGCACCCCGGCCAGGGCCAGCAGCTGGCGCTCGCCRCCGGACAGGCCGTGCACGCTGCGGTCCCCGAAGCCCGCCAGTCCGAAGTCGGCCAGCACGGCGTCGGCCGCCGCGAGCCGTTCCACCTTGTCGCGGTGCGTACGACGCAGCGACAGTGCCACGTCCTCGCGGGCGGTGGGCATCACGAGCTGTGCCGCGGGGTCGGTGAAGACGAAGCCGACGCGGCGTCGTACCTCCCGCCCGGACCGGGCGACGTCGAGACCGTCCACCAGCACCCGGCCCGTGCTCGCGGTGACCAGCCCGTTGAGCAGGCGCGCCAGGGTCGACTTGCCCGAGCCGTTGGGACCGACGAGCGCGACCCGTTGCTCGGACAGCGACAACGACGTCTCGTGCAGGACCTGCAGGTCGCCGTCGTGGGTGGGGACCCGGACGGTGACCTGGTCGAGGGAGATCACACTCACGTGGCGAGCGTGCCCTCCGCCGGCTCGTGCGTCGAGTCGGCGCGTCCGTGGCTCGTGAGCAGGTCGGGGAAGGCTCGGTGGACCGCGGTGGCGACCACGGCCATCGCCAGGTTCTTGATGATGTCGCCGATCCAGAAGATCTTGTCGACGTCGAAGGCCTGGGCCCACGTCAGGTCGGCCCGCAGGACGAGCCCGGCCATGCCGAGGGTGTGGATGAAGACCGCGGAGCTGAAGAGGCCGGCCGCGAAGATGGCCGGGACGCTCGCCAGCGAGCGGCGGGGGAGGCGCTCGACGATGAAGCCGCACAGGCCCGCGGCCAGCGGGAAGCCGATCAGGTAGCCCGCCGAGGGGCCCGTCAGCACCGCCAGTCCGGCCGCGCCGCCGGAGAAGATCGGCAGGCCGGCGGCACCCGCGACGACGTACAGCAGGACGGCCAGGAAGCCCCGGCGCATGCCGAGGACGGCCCCCGAGAGGAGGACCGCGAAGGTCTGGAGGGTGATCGGCACCGGGGTGCCCACCGAGAGGGCCGGGAGGAGGGCGCAGACGGCGATGAGGGCGGCGAAGGCCGCGATCAGGGCGATGTCGGTGCCGGCGCGACGAGTCTGCATGGGGGTTCCTTCGCGTTACCTGAACGGTGGTCAGTTGAACGGTGTTCAGGTTAGGGTGGCGCGCGTACGACGTCAACGCGGTCTCGCGCCGCGACCGGCTCGATCCATGAGGGGGAGTCCAGTGCGCCACCATCGTGAGGACATCGTCGAGCAGGCCCTGCGGGTCCTCGACGACTACGGCCTCGCCTCGCTCACCATGCGGCGGCTCGGTGCCGAGCTGGGCCTGCAGGCGAGCGCGATCTACCACCATTTCCCCAGCAAGCAGGCACTGCTGGCCGCCGTGGCCGACGAGGTGCTGGCCCGCGGCCGCCGGCCGCGCACCGACGGTCGGTGGGACGACCAGCTGGTGGAGGTCTGCTACGAGCTGCGCGACGCGATGCTGGCCTACCGCGACGGCGCGGACCTGGTGGCGACGGTCTACGCCTTCGGGCTCGGCGCACGGGGACCGGCCGACGAGCTCGAGGAGATCCTCGCCCGCGCCGGCTTCGGCGAGTCGCTCGTGGGCGTCGGGGCCAGGACGTTGCTGCACTTCGTCTTCGGGCACACCTTCGAGGAGCAGACCGCGCTCCAGGCGGAGAGCGCCGGGGCCATCGAGGGCCCGGTCGCGTCCGACGGCTCCACCGCCCGGGTCGTCGACCGGACCGCTGACTTCGACCTCGGACTCCGGCTCGTCCTCGACGGCCTCGGCGTCCACGCCCCGGCGGGCGCTCCGGCGGACGCTCCGACGGACGCCCCGGCGGTCGGTCGGGTCAGGGGCTGACGTCGACCTCGGCGCCGTGCAGCTCCGCGAGCAGCACCGCGCCGGCCAGGTCGAGCCGCGTCGCCTGGAGCCGGGCGGCGGCGAGGTCCACCCCGTCCAGGGACGCGCCACGCAGGTCGGCCTTGGTCAGCCTGGTCTCCCGCAGGGTGGCCCGGTCGAGACGCGCGTTGCGGAGCGAGGTGGCGGTGAGGTCGCTGAGGGACAGGTCGGCCTCGCGGAGGTCGACGCCCGTGAGGTCGAGCCGTGCCAGGTTGGTGCCCCGGATCGTGACGCCCTGCCACTGCCCTCCGCGGACGGTCATCGGTCGCATGACGCACTCGGAGAAGACCGTGCCGACCAGCTTGCAGCCGTCGAGGGTGACGTCGAAGAACTTCGAGCGGCGTACGTCGCACGCCACGAACGCCGTGGACGTGTGGGTCGACGAGCTGAACTGGCAGGCGTGGAAGGTGCACTGGTCGAAGACGGCGCCGGAGGTCGTGGACTCGCTGAAGTCGACCCCGGTGAACGTGCACTCGGTGAAGCGCGCGGCGCCCAGGCGGTCGCCGTACCAGTCGTCGTCGTGGAAGTCCCGACCGCTGGCCTGCATCGGCTCAGACATCGACGGTCCCCCCGCTGCGCCAGTAGTACCCGTCCTCGCGAGTGAGGAACCGGTCCTCGACGAGGTAGCGCCGCAGGGCCGCGTGGTCGGGGTGTGACCGCCCCAGGATGTCGTTGACCTCCGCCTCGGGATAGGTCCGCCCGAGCTCGAAGGACTGCGCGAGGTGGTCGAGCACGACCAGCAGCTTGGCCCGCTTGGACGGGATCGTCCGCAGTCGGCCGTCGTCGTCGAGGAAGCGGGCCAGCACCCGTTGCGCGTCGGGTTCGAGGGGACTCGTCACGGGCGCCACGCTAGCCCGCGTCCGGCGGGCACGCCGCCGGTAGGGTCGGGGCGTGATCGCGTCCCATGCCCACCGCTTCCTCTTCCTCAAGACTCGCAAGACGGCGGGCACGAGCGTCGAGATCGCGTTGTCGAAGGTCTGTGGCCCGGAGGACGTGATCACCCTGATCAGCCCCGAGGACGAGGAGCTGCGCACTGCCGCGGGTGGGCGTGGTCCGCAGAACTTCCAGTCGCCGCCGCTGCCCCGCAAGGCCTTCAACCACATGAGCGCCCGCCTGGCGCGTGACGCCGTGGGCCCGGACACGTGGCGGGACTACTACAAGTTCGCGATCGAGCGGAACCCCTGGGACGCCGTCGTCTCGCTCTACTACTGGAAGTACAAGGACCGCGACGAGCTGCCCGACTTCGACACCTACGTCTCGGAGGAGTGGATCGAGCAGCTCGCCAACAACCGACGGATGTACCGGATCCGCGGTCGCCTCGTCGTCGACCGGGTGCTGCGCTACGAGCACCTCGACACCGAGCTCGCCGACGTCTGGGACCACCTCGGCCTCCCCGGCGAGCCGGACCTCCCGCGCGCCAAGTCGCACGCCCGGCCGGCCGGTCACTACCGCGAGCTCTACTCCGACGCCTCCCGCGAGCGCGTCGGCCTCGTCTTCGCCGACGCCATCGAGGCCTTCGACTACGAGTTCTGAGCGAGCAGCGACCGCGAGTCCTGAGCGAGCAGCCGCTCGCACTCCTCGACGAGCCGCCGGCGCAGGGGAGCGCCCCGCTCGGCGAACGCCCGCTGCTCCCGCACGTACGCCGCCCGGCCCTCCGGCGTCTCGATGCGCACCGGCTCGAAGCCCAGGTCGGCGAGGTCGTAGGGCGCGGCGCGCATGTCCAGCTCGCGGATCTCGCGTGCGAGCTCGAAGCAGTCGGCGACCAGGTCGGAGCTGATCATCGGCGTGAGCCGGAAGGCGTGCTTGTAGAGGTCCATCCCGGCGTGCAGGCACCCCGGCTGCTCGTACGCCGCGCGGTCGTCGCGCCCGGGCTGCAGCGCGTTGAGCGGTCGTGCGGGCCCGGTGAAGAAGCGGAAGGCGTCGAAGTGGGAGCACTGGACCTTGTGCTGCTCGACCACGGTGTCGGTGCCCGACGACCCGAGCCGCAGCGGCCAGTCGTGGTGGCGCACCTCGTCGGGGGACTGTCGGTAGACCATCGCCCACTCGTGCAGCCCGAAGCAGCCGACGTGCGCGGGCCGCGACTCGGTCGCGCGGAGCAGGTTGGCCAGCCCGCGCAGCAGGGTCGCCTGCCCGTCGACGTACGCGGCGGTCACCGCGCCGGACCCGTAGCCGCGGAGGCCGTCGTACTCCGGCGCGTCGAGCAGCCGCACGCCGTACCCGGGGTGCCAGCGGCGGAGCTGGGCGGGACGCTGGGAGTAGTAGGTGAAGAGGAAGTCGTGGACCGGGTGCTTCACCCCACCCGCGCGGCGTGACAGGTGCGGTCGCAGGTGGGCGTCGACGCGGGCGGCGTGGGCGTCCGCGCGGGGCCGCCACTGGTCCCGCCGCAGCACCTGCTCCTGATCCACGACCTGCACGCAGGACAGGGTAGGTCGCCCCGGCGTCGCACGCCGGATCGTCGCCCGCACCCGGGAGGACTGGCCCGTCCGGGCCTTACCGGGCACGTGGCGCGCATGGACACTGGAGCGATGGAGGACCACGGCGCTGCCTTGGAGCGCGCCCACACCCACACGCTCGACTGGCTGGCCTCGCTGGACACGCGCCGGGTGCCCGCCTCCGCCTCGATCGAGCACGTCGTGGCCCGACTCGGTCCCGACCTGCCCGACGGCCCGAGCGACGCGGCCGACGTCGTCGACCTGCTCGTCGCGGCCTGCGAGCCGGGGCTCACGGCGATGCCTTCCGGGCGCTTCTTCGGCTTCGTCATCGGTGGCACCCATCCCGCGGCCCTGGCTGCCGACTGGCTGACCAGCGCCTGGGATCAGAACTCCGGCCTGCGCCGGCTCACCCCCGCCCACAGTGCCGTCGAGGACACGACCGAGCGGTGGCTGGTCGACCTGCTCGGACTGCCCGAGGGCAGCGCGGTCGGCTTCGTCACGGGCGGGACGATGGCCAACTTCACCTGCCTCGCCGCCGGGCGGGACGCCGTCCTGCGCCGCGCGGGCTGGGATCYGGCGCAGCAGGGTCTGGTGGGCTCACCGGGGGTGCGGGTGCTGGTCGGTGCCGAGCGGCACGACACGGTCGACCTGGCCCTGCGCTACCTCGGCCTCGGTGCCCCCGAGCCGGTGGCCGTCGACCGCGAGGGGCGCATCGAGCCGGTCGCGCTCGCCGCCGCCCTCGCCGACGGTGACGACCGGCCGACCGTCGTCGTGCTCCAGGCGGGCAACGTCCACTCGGGCGCGTTCGACCCCTTCGCCGAGACGATCCCGCTCGCCCACGAGCACGGGGCGTGGGTGCACGTCGACGGCGCCTTCGGTCTGTTCGCGGCGGCGTCGGGGACCCGCCGCCACCTGGTCGCGGGCTTCGAGGAGGCCGACTCGTGGGCCACCGACGCCCACAAGACCCTCAACGTCCCCTACGACTGCGGGCTCGCCATCGTCCGTGACCGGGCCGCGCTCCGAGCCTCGATGGGCATGCTCGGCGACTACCTGATCCTCGACGAGGCGGGGGAGCCGTTCGACAAGGTGCCCGAGATCAGCCGGCGAGGGAGGGCCTTCCCCGTGTGGGCGGTGCTCCGCGCCCTCGGTCGCGACGGCGTGGCCGACCTGGTGGACCGGCTCTGCACGCACGCGGCGTCCCTGGCCAAGGGCATCGACGACATCGAGGGCGCCGAGGTCCTCAACGACGTGGCCTTCACCCAGGTGTGCGCGGCCTTCGGCGACGACGACCGCACGCGGGCGGTGGTCCAGGCGATGCTGGACGACGGCACCGCCTGGATGACCGGCTCGCGCTGGCACGACCGGGCCGTCCTCCGGGTGTCGGTCAGCAACTGGTCCACCACCGAGGACGACGTGGCCCGCAGCCTCGCCGCGTTGCGAGGTGCCGCCGGCGGCTAGGCTCGCCGGGTGCGCATCGCCAGATTCACCACCGGAGAAGAGCCCATGTACGGCGTCGTGACCGGGGAGGTCGACGAGTACGGCCAACCGGCCGACGACACGGTCGTCGTCGCACTCGCCGGAGACCCCCTGTACGTCGGCGTCAAGCTGCTCGACCAGCAGTACCGGCTCGAGGACGTCCGCCTGCTGGCCCCGGTGCTGCCGCGCAGCAAGGTCGTCGGCATCGGCCGCAACTACGCCGCCCACGCCGCCGAGCTCGGTCACGAGCTGCCCGCCGAGCCGCTCATGTTCCTCAAGCCCAACACCAGCGTCGTGGGCCCCGGCGACCCGATCTTCTACCCGCGCCAGACGCAGGACCTGCACTACGAGGGCGAGCTCGCCGTGGTGATCGGCCGCATCTGCCGCGACGTCCCGCCGGAGCAGGCCACCGACGTCATCCACGGCTACACGATCGCCAACGACGTCACCGCCCGCGACCTGCAGAAGAGCGACGTGCAGTTCACGCGCGCCAAGGGCTTCGACTCCTTCTGCCCGCTCGGCCCGTGGATCGAGACCGACCTGGACCCGCAGACCTTCGTCGACGGTGTCCGGATCCAGACCCACGTGAACGGCGACGTCCGCCAGGACGGCACCACCGCCGACCTGATCTTCGACATCCCCTCGCTGATCGCGCACGTGTCCAGCGTCATGACGTTGCTGCCCGGCGACGTCATCCTCACCGGCACCCCCGAGGGTGTCGGCCCCATGGAGGTCGGTGACGAGGTCGAGGTCTCGATCGCCGGCATCGGCACCCTCGTCAACAAGGTGGCACAGCGTTGAGCACCCAGACCCCCGTCCGCGTCCGCATGGCCCCGTCCCCGACGGGCAGCCCCCACGTCGGCCTCGCTCGCACGGCCCTCTACAACTGGGCCTTCGCCCGCCACCACCAGCGGCACGGCGCCGGCGGCACGTTCGTGTTCCGGATCGAGGACACGGACAAGGAGCGGAACACGCAGGAGTCCTACGACTCGCTCCTCGACCTCATGCAGTGGCTCGGGCTCGACTGGGACGAGGGCCCGCTGAAGGGCGGCGACTTCGGTCCCTACCGCCAGTCCGAGCGCGGCGACATCTACGCCGACGTGCTCGCCCGGCTGCGCGCGTCGTCGTACACCTATGACTGCTACTGCACGACCGACGAGGTCACCGCCCGCCGCAAGGCCTCCGGCTCCAAGGTCATGGGGTACGACGGCTTCTGCCGTGAGCTGACCGACGAGCAGGTCACCGCCTTCCGCGCCGACGGCCGCGAGCCGGTCGTCCGGTTCCGGATGCCCGACGGGGAGATCACCTTCACCGACCTCGTGCGCGGCGACATCACCTTCCAGACCGAGTTCGTGCCGGACTACGCGCTGGCTCGTGCCAACGGCGACCCGCTCTACACGCTGACCGCGCCGGTCGACGACGCGACGATGCGGATCACCCACGTCCTGCGCGGCGAGGACCTGCTGTCCAGCACGCCGCGCCAGGTGGCGCTCTTCGAGGCCTTCAAGGCGATCGGCCTGGCCGAGGAGACCCCGCGGTACGGCCACCTGCCCTACGTCATGGGCCAGGGCAACAAGAAGCTCTCCAAGCGCGACCCCGAGGCGCACATGGAGCTCTACCGCGAGCAGGGCTTCCTGCCCGAGGGGCTGCTCAACTACCTCGCGCTGCTGGGCTGGTCGATCGCCGCTGACCGCGACGTCTTCACCCTCGACGAGATGGTCGACGCCTTCGACATCAAGGACGTCAACCCCAACCCCGCGCGCTTCGACCTGAAGAAGGCCGACGCGATCAACACCTCGCAGCTGCGGCTGCTGCCTCTGGACGAGATCACCGAGCGCTGCCTGCCCTTCCTGGAGAAGGCCGGGGTCCTCGACCCCGCGGACCTGCCCGACCGGCAGCTGCTCGACCAGGCGATGCCGCTCGTGGGGGAGCGCATCAACAAGCTCACCGAGGCCGCCGACATGCTGGGCTTCCTGTTCGTCGACGAGGCGGACTTCACCCGCACCGACACGCTCGACGACGCCGGTCGCGACGTCGTCCGGGCGGCGTACGACGCCCTGTCGGCCATCTCGACCTGGAGCACCGGCGAGATCGACGAGGCGCTGCGCACGGCGTTGGTCGAGGAGCGTGGCCTCAAGCCGCGCCTCGCGTTCGGTCCGGTCCGGATCGCGGCGACCGGCCGGAAGGTCAGTCCGCCGCTCTTCGAGTCGCTCGAGCTGCTGGGTCGCGAGCGTTCGCTGGCCCGGCTGCGTGACGCGATGTCTGCCTGACCGTCCCGTGTCCGAGCAGGCCCGGCCCCGGGAGCTGGGCTACCACCTGATCCACCGGATCGGCCGCCGCGGCGCGTGGCGGCCGATCCTGGGCGTCGTCCTGCTCACGATCGGACTCTTCGCCCTCTCGCCGTTCCTGTGGCAGCTGCCGTACGTCGCGTGGCTGCTGGCCACCGGGCAACCGGTGGGGGCCGGCATGGACCGCCTCCTCGACCTCGACGACCCGACCCCGGTGGGGCTCGCCTACGTCAACCTGGTGCTGGCCACCGCCATCCCGATCACCTGGCTGCTGACCCGCTGGCTGCACGGCCTGCGACCGGGCTGGCTGGCCTCGGTGGCCGCACGCATCCGCTGGCGCTTCCTGCTGGCGTGCGTGGGCATCTCGGTGGTGGCGCTGGTGGCGACGGTCGTGGTGAGCACGTTCGTGCCCCAGCAGGGCGGCACCGAGATCGCCACCGAGCCCAACGCGTTCACCAGCACGACCCGCGACTTCCTGCTGGTGGTGCTGCTGCTGACGCCGCTCCAGGCGGCGGGGGAGGAGTACGCCTTCCGGGGCTACCTCCAGCAGGCGTTCGGCGGCCTGTTCGGCAGTCGCGTCTTCGCGGTCGGTCTCTCCTCGCTGCTCTTCGCCCTGGCGCACGGTCTCGGTCAGAGCTGGCCGGTGTTCGTGGACCGGCTGGCCTTCGGTCTCGTCGCCGGCGTCCTGGTCATCCTCACCGGTGGCCTCGAGGCCGGCATCGCCATGCACGTCCTCAACAACTGGCTGGCCTTCGGGCTGGCGCTGGCCTACTCCGACATGGCAAGCACCCTCAACCCCACCGGCGGCACGTGGTGGAGCCTTCCGGGCACGCTCACCCAGTCGCTCGTCTACCTCGTCCTGGCGACCTGGACCGCCCGCCGGATGGGCCTCTCCAGCACGGTGCGCGGGGGCGTTTTGGAGGGCCCGCGCCGGTCCGTGTAAGGTTTCTTCTCGGTCCGGACGACACGTCGGAAGGGCCGAGATGTAGTAAGTCAGTGGGATATGGTGTAATTGGCAACACGACTGGTTCTGGTCCAGTTATTCTAGGTTCGAGTCCTAGTATCCCAGCGAGTTCCGGCCGTCAGGCAGGGATTTGGAGCCGTTCCGCAGTTCCGGATAGAGTTCCGATCGCTTCACCAAATGCGTCACAGTGACGTCACATCACACTGCAGTGCTTGCCCCCGTTGTGTAGCGGCCTAGCACGCCGCCCTCTCACGGCGGTAGCGCCGGTTCGAATC
>NZ_JBFUMD010000064.1:0-11476 GCF_054049555.1 Nocardioides sp. P5_C9_2 | reverse complement strand
CGGGTGACCCGTGAAGGGGCCACCCGGTACGTCGCCTAGCAATCCTTCGAACATGTGTTCGATCTTACCTCGGTCGGCCCGCGAAGGGAAGGGCCGATTCACGGCCTGGGGACGAATCGGCAGGCACGATCGCCTGGGGACAGAACCGCGGAACTCTGATCGCCCTTCGGCGGAACCCGCCCTCGGAGTCGGACACCTCCCCGACCATCCACTCTTCCGCGTCGACGAGCCAGGCGATGAGCCGCGCGCCTCACCAGGCGTCGCCGGCCCGGTCCTCGCAGGTCACGCCCACGCCCAGGTCCGGGACGACCGATCGGTCGAGGCGCAGGACCATGAGCCCTCCGTGCTCGCCGTCGGCAACGACTCCCGAGAATGTCCTGGTGTACGACGCCCCGTGCCACCTCTCCCAGCCGAGCGACTCGTAGAAGCCGGTCGCGCGCCCGGTGGAGAGCATGGCCGCCGGCCACCGGGCGGCGATCTCGTGCTGGAGCGCCTCCATCGCGCGCCGGCCGATCCCCTCCCCCTGGCGCGCGGGGTCGGTTGCCACGGCCTCCACGTAGCCGACGGTGCACCACGGCCCGTCGCCGAAGCGGATGCGTCGCGGCACGGCGCTCGCGTGGCATACCGCCCGGCCGCCGACACGCGTCATCACGTGCACCCCGCCGTAGGCGTGGTCGGCGTCGTGGTCGTCGAAGCGATCCCCGAAGGCACGCGCCCAGAGGGCACGGAGGTCGGCGCGAGCCGCCGCGTCCAGCTGGTCGCTCCCGAGCGTGACCACGTCCATGACCGTCACCGTAGGGCGTGAGGAGCCGTCTCGGGACCGCCGCCGATACCGTGCCCCCATGAGCACCGCCACCGTCGACCCCACCCACCTCCTCGACCTCGCCCGCGCCTGGGCCGCCGAGGACCCGGACCCGGCCACCCGGGCCGAGCTGGAGGCCGTCGTCGCTGACGTCGACGCCGGGGGCGACACCGCCGACCTGGCCGACCGCTTCGCGGGCACCCTGGAGTTCGGCACGGCGGGCCTGCGCGGCGCGCTCGGCGCCGGGTCGAACCGGATGAACCGCGTGGTCGTCATCCGGGCGGCGGCGGGCCTCGCGGCGTACCTCCAGGACACCGGAGCGGGCGGCGGCACCGTCGTGATCGGGTACGACGCCCGCCACAACAGCGACGTCTTCGCTCGCGACACCGCGGAGGTGATGACCGGTGCCGGCTTCAAGGCCATGACGATGCCGCGGCCGCTGCCCACTCCCCTGCTCGCCTACGCGATCCGCGAGCTCGGCTGCGTGGCCGGGGTCATGGTCACCGCCAGCCACAACCCGCCGCAGGACAACGGCTACAAGGTCTACCTCGGCGACGGCAGCCAGATCGTGCCGCCCTCCGACACCGGCATCGCCGAGCGCATCGCGGCGGTGGGCGCGCTCGCCGACGTGCCCCGGGGTGGGGCCGGGACCACGGTCGACGAGCGGATCGTGGACCGCTACCTCGACACCGTGGCCGAGCTGGCCGCCGACGGCCCCCGCGACCTCGTCACCGTCTACACCCCGCTGCACGGCGTGGGCGGCACGGCGGTCGCACAGGCCCTGGAGACGGCCGGCTTCTCCGCCCCGCACGTCGTGGAGGAGCAGGAGCAGCCGGACCCGGACTTCCCCACCGTCGCCTTCCCCAACCCCGAGGAGCCGGGGGCCATGGACCTCGCGATGGCCCTCGCGGCCGCCAAGGGCGCCGACATCGTCGTGGCCAACGACCCCGACGCCGATCGCTGCGCCGTCGCGGTGCCCGGCCCGCACGGCTGGCGGATGCTGCGCGGCGACGAGGTGGGTGCACTGCTCGGCCACCACCTGTTGAGCCGCGGCAAGCACGGCACCTACGCCAACTCGATCGTCTCCTCGTCCCTGCTGGCCAAGATGGCGGCGGCGGCCGGGCAGCCGCACGAGGAGACGCTCACCGGCTTCAAGTGGATCGGTCGCGTCGAGGGCCTCGCCTTCGGCTACGAGGAGGCGCTGGGCTACTGCGTCGACCCCGAGCACGTGAAGGACAAGGACGGGATCTCCGCGCTCGTGCTGGTGTGCGAGCTGGCAGCCGCCGCCAAGGCCGAGGGCCGGGGGCTCACCGACCTGCTCGACGACATCGCCCTCGAGCACGGGCTGCACGCCACCGACCAGCTCTCGGTGCGCTTCGACGACCTCGCCGCCATCGGCGCGACCATGGAGCGGCTGCGATCCACTCCGCCGACCACGCTCGGCGGCCTCGCCGTGCAGCGGGTCGACGACCTCTCGCTGGGCAGCGACACGCTGCCTCCCACGGACGGCCTGCGGTACTCCCTCGCCGACGGCGCCCGGGTCATCGTCCGCCCCAGCGGCACCGAGCCCAAGGTGAAGTGCTACCTCGAGGTGGTCGTGCCGGTCGAGGCCGACGGTGGGGTCGACGCCGCCCGGATCGCCGCGGCCGGCCGGCTGGATGCGATCGCCACCGACGTCAAGGCCGCTGCGGGCCTCTGAGGGGCCCTCACAGCACCAGCGAGGCCACGAACACCACGAACGCGACGAGGGCCAGCCCGATGGGCAGCAGGGCGGGCTCCCGGCGCACCCCTGCGGCCAGGGCGGCCTGCTCGTCGGAGAGCGACCGCACGCCCGCCGCCGTGCGCGCCTGCTCCATGAGCAGGTGGAGCCGCTCCTCGACGAAGTCGGCGTACGACGGGTTGCCCGGCACGCCGCCCTCGGCGGGTGCGTCCTGCGTACGGCGGGTGCGCACGGCCCTGCGCCACGGTCGCCCGACCACGGTGGAGACGTAGCGCCGGTCCCCCGCCCGCACGGCCAGCACCTGACGCACCGCGAGCTGCTCGATGGCCGCGAGGGGGACGTGGACCGTCTCGAGCATGTTGCGCATGACCAGGTGGTCCCCGCTCACCCACAGGGCGGGGCGCAGCATGGACGCCCACGCGAGCACCGCGGAGAGCACGGCGCCGGCGACGATCGCGACCGACACCGAGCCCGGGTCGGCCACACCGACGATCACCACGACCCCGGCCAGCACGAGCACCAGGACGGCCGTCACCCGCCCGCTCGTCGCGTGGAACTGCTCCACCGGCTGCTGCTGCATCCACACTCCTTCGGGGGCCCTCGCGGTTTGTCCACGAGGCGACCTCCAACCCTATGCTGGGACGGTGACGACCACTTCTGCCTCAACGGCGAGTGCAGGGGTCTTCGACGACATCACCTCGTCCGAGTCCTCCTTGCGCCGCTTCCTCCACGGCCTCCCCGGAGTCGACCAGGTCGGCGCGGAGGCCCGCGCCGCCAGCCTGGGCACCCGGTCGATCAAGACGACCTCCAAGGCGTTCGCGATCGACCTCGCGATCCGCATGGTCGACCTGACCACGCTCGAGGGCCAGGACACCCCGGGCAAGGTCCGGGCGCTGGCCTCCAAGGCCATGCGCCCCGACCCCGCCGACCCGTCGTGCCCAGCCGCGGCCGCCGTCTGCGTCTACCCCGACATGGTCGCGACCGCCAAGCAGACGCTGGGCGACTCGGGCGTGCACGTCGCCGCGGTCGCCACCGCCTTCCCCAGCGGTCGCGCGGCCCTGGACATCAAGCTGGCCGACACCCGCGACGCCGTCGAGGCCGGTGCCGACGAGATCGACATGGTCATCGACCGCGGCGCGTTCCTCTCCGGCCGCTACCAGCAGGTGTACGACGAGATCGTCGCGGTGCGCGAGGCCTGTGCCCGCCCCGACGGCGAGGACGCCCACCTCAAGGTCATCTTCGAAACCGGTGAGCTCCAGACCTACGACAACGTCCGCCGCGCCTCCTGGCTGGCGATGATGGCCGGCGGACACTTCATCAAGACCTCCACCGGCAAGGTCCAGCCGGCCGCCACGCTGCCGGTCACGATGATCATGCTCGAGGCCGTCCGCGACTTCCGCGAGACGACCGGTGCGATGGTCGGCGTCAAGCCTGCCGGCGGCATCCGCGCGTCCAAGGACGCGATCAAGTACCTCGTCATGGTCAACGAGGTCGCCGGTCCCGACTGGCTCGACCCCGACTGGTTCCGCTTCGGAGCCTCCACGCTGCTCAACGACCTGCTGATGCAGCGCACCAAGATGCAGACCGGCCGCTACTCCGGTCCCGACTACTTCACCCTGGACTGAGGCGAATCATGGTCAAGGTGCCCGACACCGCCACCCCGTTCTTCGAGTACGCCCCGGCCCCCGAGTCGCGTGCGATCGTCGACATCAAGCCGTCGTACGGCCTGTTCGTCGACGGTGAGTTCGTCGACGGCCACGGCCGGAGCTTCAAGACGATCAGCCCCGCGACCGAGGAGGTCCTGGCCGAGGTCGCCGAGGCCGACGAGGCCGACATCGACCTGGCCGTCAAGGCCGCCCGACGGGCCTACACCCGCGTCTGGTCGCGGATGCCCGGCAGCGAGCGGGCGAAGTACCTCTTCCGGATCGCCCGGATCATCCAGGAGCGCGGCCGCGAGCTCGCCGTGCTCGAGTCGATCGACAACGGCAAGCCGATCAAGGAGTCCCGCGACGTCGACATCCCGACCGTCGCCGCCTTCTTCTTCTACTACGCCGGGTGGGCCGACAAGCTCGAGCACGCCGGCCTCGGGCCCAACCCGCAGGCCCACGGCGTCGCCGGCCAGGTCATCCCCTGGAACTTCCCGCTGCTGATGCTGGCGTGGAAGATCGCCCCGGCGCTGGCCGCCGGCAACACGGTGGTCCTCAAGCCCGCAGAGACGACCCCGTTGACCGCACTGCTCTTCGCCGAGATCTGCCAGCAGGCCGACCTGCCGCCCGGCGTGGTCAACATCGTCACGGGCGCCGGCGCGACCGGCCAGGCCCTGGTGTCCCACCCCGACGTCGACAAGGTGGCCTTCACCGGCTCGACCGACGTCGGCAAGGCCATCGCCCGGGCCGTCGCCGGCACGCGCAAGAAGGTCACCCTCGAGCTCGGCGGCAAGGCCGCCAACATCGTCTTCGACGACGCGCCCATCGACCAGGCCGTCGAGGGGATCGTCAACGGCATCTTCTTCAACCAGGGCCACGTGTGCTGCGCGGGCTCGCGGCTGCTGGTGCAGGAGAACGTCGCCGACGAGGTCATGGAGCGCCTCAAGCGCCGGATGTCCACGCTGCGCGTCGGCGACCCGCTGGACAAGAACACCGACGTCGGTGCCATCAACTCCGCCGAGCAGCTGGCCAAGATCCGCGAGCTCTCCGACATCGGCGAGCAGGAGGTATCGGGGGCCGGCGAGCGCTGGTCGCCCGCGTGCGAGCTGCCGCAGCAGGGCTTCTGGTTCCCGCCGACCGTCTTCACCGGCGTCACCCAGGCCCACCGCATCGCCCGCGAGGAGATCTTCGGGCCGGTGCTCTCGGTGCTGACCTTCCGCACCCCCGCCGAGGCGGTCGAGAAGGCCAACAACACGCCGTTCGGGCTCTCCGCGGGCGTGTGGACCGACAAGGGCTCCCGCATCCTGTGGATGGCCAACCACCTGCGGGCGGGGGTCGTGTGGGCCAACACGTTCAACAAGTTCGACCCGACGTCGCCGTTCGGCGGCTACAAGGAGTCGGGCTACGGCCGAGAGGGCGGCCTCCCCGGCCTGGCCGCCTACCTGAAGGGAGCGGACGCCTGATGGCGCGCATCGACGTGAAGAAGACCTACAAGCTCTACATCGGCGGCGCGTTCCCCCGCTCGGAGTCCGGGCGCACCTACCTCGTCAACGACGCCAAGGGCGCGCTGCTGGCCAACGCCTCCCAGGCCTCCCGCAAGGACGCCCGGGACGCCGTCGTCGCCGCCCGCAAAGCGTTCGGCGGCTGGTCCGGCCGCACGGCGTACAACCGCGGCCAGGTCGTCTACCGCATCGCCGAGGTGCTCGAGGGCCGGCGCGACCAGTTCGTCGCCGAGCTGCGGGCCACCGAAGGGGTGTCGGCCGCCAAGGCCAACGCCGCGGTCGACGCCGCGATCGACCGTCTCGTCTGGTACGCCGGGTGGGCCGACAAGATCACCCAGGTCGTCGGCACCGCCAACCCGGTGGCCGGGCCGTACTTCAACATCTCCTCCCCCGAGCCGACCGGCGTGGTGGCGGTGGTCGCCCCGCGCGGCCCGCTGCTCGCGCTCGTCAGCGTCGTCGCGCCGATCATCACGACCGGCAACACGTGCGTCGTGATCGCCAGCGAGCCGCACCCGCTCACCGCGATCACCCTGGCCGAGGTGATGGCCACCTCCGACCTGCCCGGCGGCGTGGTCAACGTGCTCACCGGCTCGGCCGCGGAGATCGCGCCGTGGCTGGCCTCGCACATGGACGTCAACGGCCTCGACCTCACCGGCGTCGAGGACCCCGCCCTGGCGACCTCGCTCGAGGTGGCCGCGGCCGACAACCTCAAGCGGGTACGCCGCGCCCCCCTGGCCGAGATCGACTGGACCGCCACGCCCGGCACCGACCGGATGACGGACTGGCTGGAGACCAAGACGGTCTGGCACCCGATCGGCATCTGAGCGACCAGCAGACAGCACACCGGCCCGGCGCGAGATCGCGCCGGGCCGGTGTCGTCGTACCCGCTGGTGTCGAAACGGCGTCCTGGGTCAGTCGCGGGTCAGCAGCGACGTGGCCAGCACGTTGAGGATGTCCTGCGGCTGCTCGGCGAGGAACGCGCCACCACTGGTGACCTCGGCCATCTTGCCCAGGGYATCCATGTCGGCGTCCTGGCTGATGCCGACCGCGACGATGCTCACCGGGTTGGCCGGGTCGTACATCGCCTTGAGCTCCCGGACCAGCGCCGTGAGGCTGATCGAGCTCGGGTCGTCGTTGGCACCGTCGGTGAGGATGACGAAGGTGTTGTAGTAGTTCTCGTTGTAGTCGCGCACGGCCTGGCTGTAGCCGGCGAGCACCGTGTCGTAGAGGCCGGTGCCGCCCTTGATGAGCGTCGGCAGCACCGCGGCCTGCTGGCGCAGCAGCTTGAGGTGCTTGCCACCACCCTCGGCCGGAGCGTCGAGGCGACGCAGCGGCGCCAGCTCGACCCAGTCCTTGCCGGGGCCGTCCTGGTCGGTCGAGAAGGCCCACATGCCGATCCGCGCGTGGCCCGGGAAGGCGTCGAGGGCCGTCAGCGCGGCGTTGACCGCGAAGTCCATCCGCGTCTGGCCGTCCGCGGCCACCTGGTTCATCGACTCCGAGGCGTCGATGACGGCCAGCAGGCTCGAGGGCACGGTCAGGACCTGGAAGTTGCGCAGGACCGCGTCGGCCTCCGACACGGTGGCCTCGTCGAGGATCTCGGTCGGGGGCGCCTCCACCTCGTCGGGCAGGGCCGCGCCGTCGGGGCCGCGCAGGTAGGTGTCGGTCAGCTCCGCGAGCACCGTGTCCGTGGCGAAGAACTCCGCGATCTTGTCGCCGGCGGCACGGACCGGGTCGAGCGACCCGGTGCCGAGGGTCATGCCGGTCTGCGCGCGGGCGGCGACGAGCGGGTAGCTGAGCATCGGCGAGCCGGTCGCCGGCGCACTCCAGCGCAGCGCCTCGTTGCCGCGGCGGGCGATGACGAAGTCCCGCTCGGTGATGGGGATGAGGTAGGACTCGCCCGCCTTGATCACGTCGGCGTTGGTGGCGACCTCGATGCCCGAGGTGACGTTCTCGCCGAAGGTCTGGGCCATCGGGACGACGTCGCTCTGCACCTCGCCGAGGCTGGTGCCCTCGGACAGGGAGGCGGTGAGGGCGTAGGCCGACGCACCGTCGGCCGCCGGGTCGCTCATGACGAGGCGGTCGGAGGCGAGCGTCTCCAGCCAGCTGGCCGGAACCGCACCGTCGCGGGCGCTGGCCAGGCCCACCGGGCTCGTGGCCAGGGCCGGGGCCTCGACGCGGCCGGTGAAGCCGACGCGCTGCAGCACCGTGCGCCACACCGGAGAGTTGGGGACCCAGAGGTCGGGCAGCGCCGCGGCGCGGTCCTTCTCGTCGAGCTCGTCGAGGCCGTCCTGCACCTCGTCGACGGTCGCGTCGGTGACCTCGAGGTTGATGCAGTTGGCCTCGGCGGCAAGGGCGTCCGCCGCCTCCTTCATCATCTCCTCGAGCACCGGGGCGACGGTGACGGTGATCGGGTCGGCCTCGCACGTGGCGGCACCGGCACCGGCGACCGGCACCTGCTCACCGGACACGACCTGCCAGCCCAGCCAGGCGATCCCGCCCACCATGGCAGTGATCACCACGATCACCAGGTTGCGCACACCAGCACCCGCACGCGACGACGCACCGGGATGACTCTTCGTTCCCATCTGGAAACCTTTCGGGGGGGCTTGACCTACGACCGCGCTGACGATAGGTGCACAACCCCCCGTCCCGCGGGGGAATGGCGGAGTCCGTGACGGCGCCGACACCGCCCGGCCCCGGGCACGGCAGAATGGTCGCCCGTGCCCGACTCCCACGTGCCCGCCCGGGTCGTCGTCCTCGCCGGCCCCAGCGGAGCAGGCAAGTCCCGTCTCGCCGAGCGGCTGGGGCTGCCGGTCCTGCGCCTCGACGACTTCTACAAGGACGGCGACGACCCCACGCTCCCCCGGATCACCGACGGGGCGAACGCCGGCATCGTCGACTGGGACCACCCGGACTCCTGGCACCTGGAGGACGCGCTGACCGCGTTGACCTCGCTGTGCCGCGACGGTCACGCCCAGGTACCGGTCTACGAGATCGCGCAGAACGGCCGCTCCGGGTCTCGGCTTCTCGAGCTCGGCGACGCCCGGGTCTTCGTCGCGGAGGGGATCTTCGCCCCCCAGGTGGTCTCCGCCTGCGCGTCCACGGGACTGCTCGCCGCGGCGTACTGCGTGCGCCAGCACCCGGTCGTCACCTTCTGGCGTCGCCTCACCCGGGACCTGCGCGAGCACCGCAAGCCGCCTCTCGTGCTCGTCCGTCGCGGGCTGGCGCTGCTGCGCGACCAACGACGCGTGGTCGCCCACGCCGTCGAGCTCGGGTGCGAGCCGGTCACGCCCGACGAGGCCCACGACCGGTTGGTCACACTGGTCCCGTGACCTCCTTCTGGCCGGTGCTGCTCGCCCAGCCGGACCGCCGTACGTGCGGCCCGTCGGTGCTCGTCGCGCTGCGGATGACCGAGTCGCCCGACTACCGCGAGCAGGTCCTGCGCGGTGGCCCGGAGGCGGCCCGCGCGCGCTTCGCGGCGGAGGTGTGGGCGGCGCACCGCAGCACCAACCGCGCTCTCGACCGGCGCGGCGGGCTCCAGGTGCCCTGGGCCCGGACCCTCGGGACCGCGCCGTGGTCGCTGGCCGACCAGGTCGGCGGCAGGACGGTGTACGTCGTGACGGTGCGCCGGCGGGCAGCGGCGTACGACGCCCTCGTGGGGTCGCTCGCCTCGGGACCCACCCCCGTCTACGTCGGCGACCGGTGGACGCCGAGGCACGTGGTCCTGGCCGTGGGCGTGTCCCACGGCGTCGTCACCTGCTACGAGCCGGCCTCCGGGCGGCGGACCCGCTTCAGCCGTGACGGATGGCTCGGCGGCCACCTCGAGGGCTGCGGCGGCTGGCGGGTGCCGTGGGCCGTCGTCGACCGCGCCTCCGTCAGCCGCTGACCCCGGCCAGGGCGGCGTACCCGGGCTTGATGACCCGGTCGATGATCTCGAGCCGCTCGTCGAAGGGCAGGAACGCCGACTTCATGGCGTTGACGGTGAACCAGCGCAGGTCGTCGAGGTCGTAGCCGAACGCCTCCACCAGCGAGGACATCTCGTCGGTCATCGACGTCTGGCTCATCAGCCGGTTGTCGGTGTTGACGGTGACCCGGAAGCGCAGCCGCGTCAGCAGCCCGATGGGGTGCTCCGCGATCGAGGTCGCGGCACCGGTCTGCACGTTGGAGGCGGGACACATCTCCAGCGGGATCCGCTTGTCGCGGACGTACGCCGCCAGCCGGCCGAGCTCGACCGAGCCGTCGTCGTCGACGGTGATGTCGTCGATGATGCGCACCCCGTGACCGAGCCGGTCGGCGCCGCACCACTGGATGGCCTCCCAGATGGACGGCAGCCCGAACGCCTCCCCGGCGTGGATGGTGAAGTGCGAGCTCTCCCGCTGGAGGTACTCGAACGCGTCGAGGTGGCGGGTGGGCGGGAAGCCGGCCTCGGCGCCGGCGATGTCGAAGCCGGCGACCCCCCGGTCACGCCACGCGACCGCGAGCTCGGCGATCTCCATCGAGCGTGCCTGGTGACGCATGGCGGTGAGCAGCTGGCGGACGACGATCCGCCCGCCGGCGGCCTCGACCGCCGCGTCGAAGCCCTCCTGGACGGCTCCCACGACCTCGTCGAGGGTCAGGCCGCCCGCCACGTGCTGCTCGGGGGCGTAGCGCACCTCGGCGTAGACCACGCCGTCGGCGAGGAGGTCCTCGACGCACTCCCGGGCCACCCGGGTGATCGCCGGCCCGGTCTGCATCACGGCGACGGTGTGGTCGAAGGTCTCCAGGTAGCGCACCAGGGACCCGGAGTCGGCGGACTCGGCGAACCAGCGTCCCARGGACGCGGCGTCGGTCTCCGGCAGCGTGTGGCGGCAGTCGGCCGCGAGGTCGATGATCGTCTGGGGGCGGAGGCCGCCGTCGAGGTGGTCGTGGAGCAGGACCTTGGGGGCGCGGCGTACCTCGTCGCGAGTGGGAGTCGTCACGGCGCACATCCTCGCAGGCCTAACCTTGCACCCATGCGCACCTTCACGAACCTCGACGAGGTCGCCGCGGCGACCGGCACCGATCTCGGCACCTCCGACTGGATCCGGATCGACCAGGACCGCATCGACGGGTTCGCCGCGGCCACCGGCGACCACCAGTGGATCCACGTCGACCCGGAGCGGGCGGCGACCGGTCCCTTCGGCGCCACGATCGCGCACGGCTACCTCACCCTGTCGCTCGTGCCCTTCCTGGGCAGCCAGGTCTTCTCCCTGGAGACGCCCGGGGCCAAGCTCAACTACGGCGTCAACAAGGTCCGCTTCCCCTCGCCGGTGCGCGTGGGGTCGCGGGTGCGCGCGCACGTCGCGATGGGTGAGGTCACCGACCTGCCCACGGGCAAGCAGATGCTGCTGCGCTACACGATCGAGATCGAGGGCGGCGACAAGCCCGCCTGCGTCGCGGAGACCGTCGTCCTGCTGCTTCCCTGAGCGGGGCTCAGCGGGACAGCACCGCGCGGGCGAAGACCTCCAGGATGTCCTCCGGCTCCGCGGCGAGGTAGGCGTCGCCGTCCGTGGCGTCGGCCATCCGCTGCAGGGCACCGAGGTCCGCGTCGTCGCTGATCGCGATCCCCACGACGCGCACCGGACGCTCGGGGTCGCGCAGCTCCCGCAGCCTGCGGACGAGCTCGGCGAGCGCGATCGAGCCCGGGTCCTCGTTCTCACCGTCGGTCATCAGCACGACGGCGTTGGAGTAGCCGGGGCGGTAGTCGCGCAGCGCCTGCCGGTAGGCGGCCAGGGCGGTGTCGTAGAGACCGGTCCCGCCGCCGGTGAGCCCGGACAGCCCCTCGGCC